>JANODW010000512.1:0-6054 GCA_031412875.1 Pirellula sp.
AATAGCGGTCATCAAATATTCCGGAGCTTCAGAAGGTGCGTTTAAAGCGGGCGAGAGCTGCCAACGCGGAACGGATCAGTATTCTAACAAGCGAGAGCAGTTTACCACTCTTGTCCACGCAAGCGCGCTAGTTCGGCAGCATCTTTGTCCCCACGGCCTGACAAACAGATCACCAGATGCTGGTCGGGGGACATTGTTTTGGCTATTTCGGCGGCTTTTGCTACCGCATGGCAAGTCTCTAATGCGGTGAGGATGCCTTCGTTGCGAGCCAAGAAATCGAACGCACCAAGCGCCTCATCGTCGCGGCACGAAGTGTACTCGACCCGATGCGTATCCTTCCAATAACTATGTTCTGGACCCACGCCTGGATAATCCAAACCAGCCGACATCGAATGCACATCGCTGGTCTGACCATCCTCGTCTTGCATCACGTAGCTGTAGGAGCCGTGCAGGACACCGGGCGAACCGTAGCTGAGCGGAGATGCGTGGTCGCCGGGTGTCGCGCCCCGACCGCCTGCCTCTACCCCGATCAACCGAACCCCGCGATCCTCTACAAATGGATAGAACATCCCGGCTGCGTTGCTGCCTCCACCGACGCAAGCGACGATGGTATCGGGCAATCGGCCGATGGCCGTCAAGCACTGCTCGCGGCATTCCCGTCCGATCACGCTTTGGAAATCGCGGACCATCATCGGGAACGGATGGGGTCCTATTACCGAACCGATAATATAATGGGTGTTGTCGACACTCGACATCCAATCCCTCATCGCTTCATTGACGGCATCGCGCAAGGTGCGTGATCCGCTTTCGACGGGCCGGACTTCCGCTCCCATCAGACGCATACTGAACACATTGGGCTTCTGGCGCCGAACGTCTTCTGCGCCCATGTACACGACGCACGGCAATCCGAAATGAGCACAGGCGGTCGCAGACGCCACGCCGTGTTGCCCAGCTCCCGTCTCGGCGATGACACGGGTCTTTTTCATTCGCAATGTCAACAACGCTTGCCCCAGCGTGTTGTTGATCTTGTGGGCCCCGGTGTGATTGAGATCCTCACGTTTCAACCAGATCTGCGCTCCTCCGAGTTGGTTGCTAAAACGTTTGGCGTGATAGAGTGGCGAGGGCCTTCCAACAAAACGGTGGAGCAGTTCATTGAGTTCGGCGTGGAAGTCTGGATCCTTCATCGCCCTATCGTATTCGACGATCAGTTCATCCAGCGCGCGGGTCAAAGTCTCTGGTACATACCGACCTCCAAAATCGCCAAACCGACCACTGCGGTCAGGGACCTCTTTGGTGGCTGCGGCATCGATCGAGTGGTTGGAAGGGTTGGATGTGGGAGCAGAGCTCATTTGGTCACAAATATTTTTGGTAGAGGAAAAAATTCCGCGCTCTTCTTGCCAGCGCCAGTTGTTAAAACACCCAAACTCGGACACATTGTCAATCTAGCTCCGTGGTCGGTCAAGCTGCAAACGCGGCAAGTTTTGCGTGCGCTGCCGACAACCACTCCGCCGCAGTTCGGATCTCCTGCTCGGTATTGAAGCGGCCCAATCCAAATCTCAGACTCGATCGGGCTTGATCCATCGTGAGTCCAATCGCTGCTAAAACGTGGCTAGGTTGCGGGTCGGCGGAGGTGCACGCGCTCCCGCTGCTGACTGCCAAATCTTCGACTTCTAGCATCAACGATTGACCTTCTACTCTCGGGAAACAAACATTCAAATTGTTCGCCAATCGCGAAGCTCGATTTCCATCGGTGCAAGACGGTCCATTCAAGCTTAGACCGTCAATGCGCTCATTCAATAACAACCAAAGCAAATCGCGAAGGCGTTCTTGCGATGCCATTTCGATTTCCCGCTTGCTGTGCAGGATTTCGAGCGCTTTGGACATCCCCACGATTCCCAAGCTGTTGAGCGTGCCGGAGCGAAGATTCGATTGCTGCCCTCCCCCAAGGATCTGCGGATACAGCAGGACCGCGGAAGGCGATTGTCGAACATAGAGCCCACCCACGCCTTTGGGTCCATAAAACTTGTGCGCGGAAAAGCTCAACAAATCGACCCCCAATGCTTGCACGTCGACGGGCAGTCGCCCGATGGCTTGACTGGCATCGGTATGCAACGGAACATCCCATTCGCGGCATAGCTTGGCGATCTCCTGGATGGGCTGAATCGTACCGATCTCGTTGTTGGCCATCATGATGCTGACCAGAGCGGTTCCGCCGTGGATCGCTTCAGCCAGTCGATTCAGATCGACCATGCCCGCGTTGGGTAGGCCGTTTTGCAGCACGGGCAATCGAATCACTTCGAATCCCATTTTCTCCAAACGAGCTAGCGGGTCCAACAGCGCGCGATGTTCGGTGGCCAAGGTCACCAGCGAGCGGCGTTTTTGTTTAGGATGCAGGGCGACTCCGAACAATGCGAGGTTATTGCTTTCGGTGGCACCGCTGGTCACTACGATCTCGTCGCTGCTCGCATTGAATAGGGTGGCCATGCTTTGCATTGCCACTTGAACCTGCTCCGCGACCGATCGGCCGGCTCGATGCGTTGTGCTCCCCGCATTGGCATAGTCCGACTCCATCAAGGGAAGCATGGCTGCGATCACGGCCGGGTCAACGCGAGTGGTCGCATGGTTGTCGAGATAGATGGTCATTGTCAATGGACCGCAGAAACAACGACGCCTACACAATGCCCTTGCTGTGTCTGCGAAAGTTTAATGGCGTAGGGAGTATTGCGAGGCTTGGGAGTTTTTGAGAGGACCGCGATGGGGCAATCGGCAGCGGTCTGAACATGGTTGGTTGTCGGCGCGATCGAGCCTTGATTCATGCAAGCCAACAAAGCGATCAGTTCGACGATCGCCGAACCGCTTACCGAATCGCCCAGGGCGCCCTTGTACGAGACCACCGGCACCTCTTTCAGTACCTGGGCGATCCCGTTCGCTTCGCCGGCATCGCCGAAAATGGTTCCGTTTGCCGCTGCATTCACGTGATCGATGTCGGTGGCTTGCAAACCGGATCGCTCCATCAACAGGTTCAGTGTCCGTTCGGTGGCCGTTCGCGTCCCGCTCCACCTGCGTTGGTCCGAGGTTCCAAACGTATTGGCCCAAGCAACGATGGAGCCAAGGATCGGCGCTTTGCGAGCTTCGGCATGGGAACGCCGCTCGACCACGAGAGCGGTCGCCGACTCGCCTGCCACACATCCATCTCGAGATGCATCAAACGGTTTGCAGGCGATTGCTGGGTTGGAATAGGCTCGGGAATAATCCTCTTCGTACCGTTGAAGCAATCGTGTGTACGAGTTTTGCGAAGCCGTAGAGCCGATGACCATAACGTCGGCCTTGCCTCTCTGGATCACGTTGATCGCTTCGAGCAATGCATTTAAGCCGCTGGTTCCGCTGGTTGTTATCGTGTTGTTCGGACCGCGCGCGTCCAATGCAATTCCAACATGGCATGCGGCCATATTGGGCAAGGACTTGAGCATCCAAAGCGGATACATGTTTTCGATCGCTTGGCTCGCCCACCGTTCATGCGCCATCTTCCCATCGGCCGCGCACAATCGAACAATGCTTTCCACGTCGACGGTCTCGCTGAAAAGCATCTCCCCGGAAAAAACAGTCCCAAGCCGATCGGGATCCACCGTACCGGCAGCCACTCCAGACCCTTTGCAAGCCTGCATCGCTGCGCCAAAGCCAAGTTGGATTTCCCGGCACATCACCTTGATCGTCTTGCGAGGCTGGACATGTTCCTTGGGGTCAAAGTCCCGAATCACCGAACCCATCCAACGCATTCCTTCGACCCCCGAAAGAGGTTCCAAAAAGGAAATAGCAGACTCTCCTCGCATCAACGATTGTCGCAATGCATCGACAGAATGACCGAGAGGCGTGATCGCACCGCAACCGGTGATCACGATCTCATCTGGTCCACCTCGCTCGCTAGAATTCATCACTTGGCCTAGATCTGGTAGTTCGAGTCGTGCACTAATTCATCCCCTTGGCCATTTCGAATACGCAATTTAGGCTTCTCCAAAACCACTGTCGAGTGCGGCGCCACACTGCTTGTTACCCAGACACTCGAGCCGATCACGCTGTCGTGACCCACCGTGGTGCGTCCCCCGAGGATAGTCGCATTGGCATAAATGACAACGCGATCCTCGATGGTTGGATGTCGCTTGGTGCCGCGAATCAACTGACCATCGGCATCCATCGCGAAGCTGAGCGCGCCCAGCGTGACCCCCTGATATATCTTGACATGGTCTCCAATGTCACAGGTCTCTCCAATGACCACACCGGTGCCGTGATCGATAAAAAAGTACTCGCCGATACTCGCGCCCGGATGGATATCGATTCCCGTTTGCTTGTGCGCCCACTCGGTCATCATGCGAGGAATAAAAGGGACGGCAAAGTGAACCAGCTCGTGCGCGATGCGGTAAATCGTCACCGCCTCTAAGCCCGGGAAACAAAAAATAATTTCATCCCGATTGGACACGCTCGGATCGCCATCGTAGGCCGCTTCGACATCTTTGGCCAACGTCGCTCGCAACTGCGGTATGCGCTCTAATAACGCGATCGCGATCGACTGGCCTTTGGCTTCGTAGTCGGTCGCGTTGTCGCACGGATTTACCGACGGGGACTTGGCCTCCACACGATCCGCATGCAGCAGCGCGCGAGCGATCTGAGTCGTCAACCGATCATGCAACGAGTCCACGAGGTTGCCGACGTGATACGTGACATTGCCTGCATGCAATCCCTCGCGGCGACGAAAGCCCGGGTAAAGCAGGTCCTTGAAATCCTCCAGGATCTGCA
Source organism: Pirellula sp. (assembly GCA_031412875.1). Taxonomy (GTDB): domain Bacteria; phylum Planctomycetota; class Planctomycetia; order Pirellulales; family Pirellulaceae; genus JBKCUI01. Next base: position 4,792 of record JANODW010000512.1, read on the forward strand.
CAATCACTTCGTACTTGGGCAACGGACAATGCCCGAGATGATTGATGCGATCGCGGGCGTTGTAGGTACGAACGATCGCGTCGGTCAGACGGGGAAGCTGTTCCTTGAGTCGAAAATCGGAGGCCATCTGAAATTTACCGGTCCGTGCCGAAAGGAGTGGGTTCAAAATTTGCCGTGCAAAGAGCGGTTGTTTGGAATCGGTCATTTGGGACGCGCCTGGCAAGAGTTTTTTCGCCAGACCGACATCTGACACCATAATACCTAATCACCCCATTTTCCGCAGACCAACATTGAACCCCCCCGAATGCAGCCCAGAGCTAGTTGAAATTCGAAACTTTCATTCCAGGGGAGGTGTGCATTCTGGCTCCGGCGTAGGACAGATTTTTATTGGTCCGATCGAAACTTTTGTCAACCGCGAGGGTTATAAGCGCCACTCGTACATTCTTTGCGACGAATGGAACGAATCAACTTTTTCCTTATGGCATTATTGTTGCCATCTAGGGATAATGTTTCAGCTCCTCGCACTGTTTTGCGACGGTTACCGCCCACCCTCAGCTTTTACCCTCCCGATCAAAATGACATCCTATCTTCGCGGACGCTCGCAGATCCGACGCGGCTCCATCAAAGTTATTTTCTTTTTGGTTGCCGCAGTCTCCGTTTGCGGGCTTGGCGGTTACGCTTGGTGGCAATCCAAAGGTTCGGGATTGTACACCGCCTCTAAAGACGATCCGCTTTTGCACGAAGCGGTGCGCGGTCCCTTCGACCATATCGTTCTGGAACAAGGAGAAATCGAGAGCAGCAGCAACAACGAGGTCAAATGCGAAGTCAAGGGACGCGGGGGCAGCGGAACTCCAATCCTTTCCTTGATCGCTGAGGGAGCAATCGTCAAAAAGGGGGAGAAGCTCTGCCAATTGGACTCGTCGGCCCTCGAGCAAGATGCCAAAAACCAAAGGATTGTCGTCAGTACGGTCAAATCCAATGTGATCAACAGCGAGGCTGCTGTCAGCAAAGCAGCCATAGCGAAACAGGAATATCTTGAGGGAACCTACCTTACCGAACAAAAGGCCATTTTGAGCGAGATCGCACTGGCCCAACAGGGGCTCAGGAAGTCCGAGTTGTCGCTCCAAAGCGCCGAACGACTCGCAGCCAAGGGAACCCTCAAAGCCCTTCAGATCGAATCCGAACAGTTTGCTGTCCAGAATGCCCAGAGCACCCTGGAATCCGCACAAGGTCGACTGCGAGTGCTCGACAAGCTGACCAAAG
>JANODW010000513.1:0-3757 GCA_031412875.1 Pirellula sp.
CCGAAGCTGTTATTGAGCGCGACTTTGATTTTGCATTGCCGTGCGATGTTGGGGATGTAATCCAAGTCACAGTCTGGATCGGACGTTTCTTGGTTGATCGTCGGCGGCAGGACGCCATCTCGGATTGCCATCAGGCAAACAATCATTTCGGTAACGCCAGCGGCCGCAATCAAATGCCCCATCATGCTTTTGGTGCTCGACACAGGCGTGAGTTTGGCGCGATCGCCAAAGACTCCTTTGCATGCCAACGTCTCGGTACGATCATTGACCGTGGTGCTGGTTCCGTGCGCATTGACGTACCCTATTTCATCGACGTTTAGTTTGGCATCTGCGATTGCATGTCGCATACAGCCGATCGCGCCGCGTCCTTCGGGATGGATGTCGGTGATGCGATACGCATCTGCGGTGCTTCCATAGCCAAGCACTTCGCCAAAGATCTGCGCCCCCCTTTTCTTTGCGTGTTCGTATTCTTCTAAGATCACGATGGCAGCCCCTTCGCCGAGCACAAATCCGTCGCGATCTTTATCGAACGGTCGAGACGCCTTGGCGGGATCGGAGTTGCGTTGAGAAAGGGTGGTTAGCAGACTGAAGCCAGTCAGACCAAACGGATGGATCATGCTGTGAGCGCCACCGGCGATCATCGCGTCGGCGTCTCCGCATCGAATCAACTCGGTCGCTTCGCCTACCGCTTGGCTGCTGGCAGCACACGCGGTAAGGCAGTTGCTATTGGGCCCTTGAGCATCGAAGAGTGCGGCTAAATGGGCGGCGGGCATATTGGGTTCCTGCTCGAGTTCTGCCTCGACATCCAGGACTTCTCGCCCGCGACGCAAGAACGCTGCTAGATCAAAAGCACCGTGCTCAACCCCTGCGGCCATCATGCTGGTAAAGTTTGGAAAGTCTTGGTTGCCTTCGCCGGCACCCATGTAGACCCCGATCCGAGTCGGTGCCAAACCGGAATCCAGAATGCCGGACTGAGCGATCGCTTGTTTGGCTGCACCGACCGCAAACCGCGTGTGCCGCCCACGGTGCTTCCAGGTTGCGACGTCTTCGCCCGCTTGCGCGATGCTCCAGTTTTTGACCTCTGCTGCGATGGTCGTCGGGTAGCCAGTGGGATCAAAAACCGTAATCGGTCCGACTCCGCTTTTGCTCTCTTGGAGCGCAGTCCAAACGGTTTGGACGTCATGTCCGAGCGGATTCACCATTCCAATACCAGTTACAACAACACGACGGCGCATCAACGCAATCACTCCCAAATACGGTGTCTGCAAAACTCAAACCCACGGCGATTGCAAATGAGGTTGTCGATAGAATCCCTACCGATAGCTAATCGAAGTCAACTTGGCTCCGATCGTGCGACCGCGCGACTCAGTTCGAACCCGTGCGCCGCTTGGCGTTCCGCCTCGAGCATGTGCTCAGGCGCATGTATTCTATTCCCGTTCTGATCCACAGCAACATCGAACAACCTGAAAACGCGCAGCGTTCGCAGCAAATCTTCAGGTGCGAACAATCCGGTAGCACCAAATCGTTCGTCTAAAAAGGCAAACGAAAGTTCCATTTCGGCAAGGATCTCGCCATTCACCTTGACGATCCCCTCGACAATCGCGCCCGTTGCTTTCCTGTCCTGTACGACCGCAGTCAAAAAAATTTGGTCGCCAGGCAAAACCAGATCGTGAAAAACCGCTTTGGAGACTTTCGCCAAAACGGTTTTCGTTCGAAATCCACCCGCCTCGGAAACTAATAGACCGCCGGTTTGGGCCATCCCCTCAATGATCAGAGAATGCGGGTAATGGGGGTGACCCGGCAAATAATCGTCGATTGGCTCCTCGCCAAAACTGATATTTTTGATCGTCGTCGCCCGCGTATCGCGCACAAACTCGACAAACCTATCGATCCAGAACCAGCGCATTTACTCTCCAAACACACTTAAGCAATTTTGGATTCAACATAGCGACACAAATCGCTGACGGTCAGCAAATCGCCGAAGTCTTGAACTCGAGGATTCTTCTCGAACTTGCTCAAATCCGCCCAAGGCATCCGCTTCTTCAGCTCCGCGATGCCAGTCGCAGTCACTTTGCCGTCCTGAACGTAGGTGCTCTCGGTCAAAATGTCCTTGGGAAAGAGATCCTCGGTGGCTACTTTGATGCCAAAGCTCTTCTCCAACTTGAAAACGATATCGAGGAAGTCGATAGATTCAGCACCTAGGTCACCAACCATAGTCGCCTGCGGAGTAACCTCGTCATCGTCGACACCCAGTGCATCGATGAGAGCGGCTTGAACCTTGGAAAAAACATCTTCGCTAACTTGCATTTTCGATTGTTCCTCGAACAAAGACTTTCGAAATTTCTTTGAAATTGTAAACGGGGTAAAAAGTCCAGGAGCTTTTTGGGGCTCTTTAGATACCTTTTCCACAACAAATTGACTAGCCCAACACCCTTTTTTCTTTTGTTTTAGGCGACTCGGAGCTCCAATAGCTGGCTCATTTCGTCCCACCACTCCGACTCGCTCCAGTCCAACTGACCCAGGGCTTCGCGAGACTGCTGGAACTGCTCGGGGACCGTCAACGACTCGTCCACGAACAGGATCGGAACCTTTCCAATCCGCACCAACCCGCCACGAACCCCGCCGAGCCATTCACAACGCACCGCGATCCCTTCATTGGAAGCGATTTCCAATAGTTTTTCTAGTCGATCTAGCGTTTGAAACATAAAACCTGTCCTCGTATCCGGCTTGATTTGCTCGCCTCGAATCGTGTACCTACTCGGTTCGGGAGGTTGCTCAGCACCAACGCGTAACCCCTCGGCACGGTAGCGTCTGTCCCTTTCGACCGCCATATCAACTGATTGCCACACATGCCGGAAAAAATTTCCACCGAACCTCGCAAAATCCGCTCGTCAGAAAACCATTTTTCTCCTCCTGAAATGCACCCCGCGGACCAGACTCTGGCCGAACTGCAACAGCGACTGGTTTCGGTGGAAAGATTGGCCGCCGTCGGGGAACTGACCAGCACCACCACCCACGAATTCAACAACCTGCTGATGACCATCCTGAACTACGCCAAGATGGGACTGCGAAACAAAGACGACGCCAGCCGCGAAAAAGCCTTTACTCGGATCCTCGATGCCGCAAATCGAGGTGCGAAAATTACCAACACCGTTTTGGGACTCGCCCGCAACCGCAGCGGCGACATGGAACCTACCCATCTGGTCCCAGTCATCCAAGATACGCTCGTTCTTCTGGAACGCGAAATGCAAAAGTACCGTATCGCCATCGAAACCCAATTTGATGACGTGCCATGCATTCTCGCAGCCGGAAATCAAATCCAACGATTGATGCTGAACCTGCTTACCAACGCCCGGCAAGCCATCGGAGAAATCGGCACGATCCGCATCCGAATTTCCTTCGAGCCAAAAACCAATTCCGTCGTCCTCACCGTACGCGATTCCGGAAAAGGCATCGCCTCAGAACATTTGCACAAAATCTTCGAACCCTTCTTCACGACCAAGAATGGTCCGGATAGCAGCGGCAAAGGAGGCACCGGCCTTGGTCTCTCGGCTTGCAAGGAGATCGTCGATCAACACAACGCCCGTATTCGGGTCGAAAGCACCGTAGGAAAAGGAACGGCGTTCCATATTCGTTTCCCCGCTACGGCAGAGCTTCCTAACAAGAACAACTCGCTCGCAGAAGAACAGTTCAACCTGTAGTCGCGAGCAATCGTTTGCATCTTGTATCTGCGTCTTGCCTTCCTTCGTCGATAAGA
>JANODW010000514.1:0-4258 GCA_031412875.1 Pirellula sp.
TCCAAGCACATCGCCTGGCAACAGCGTCGTATCGCGGCTTGCGTGCGCCAGCAACTGAGGCCATGTCCAATACATGCTCGAGGCGTTTCCTCGCGATACGGTTTTGCCGTTGATCGATGCAGACATGTTTAGATCAAGTCGACCATTTTGGTATCGATCTCGTAACTCCGAAAAGGGAACCAAGTACGGCCCGAGGGCGTTTGCAAAGTCTTTCCCTTTGCTTGGTCCGAGGCCGACGGCCATTTCGTTGCGTTGCAGATCGCGAGCGGACCAATCGTTGTAAATGGTGAAACCCGCGACGCAATCCATTGCCGTATCGTCGTCGGGAAGATCGCTGGCTTGGGTTCCAATGACGGCGGCGATCTCCAGTTCGAAATCCAATTCGCAAGAATTCCTAGGTGGGAAGACAGGGTCGCCATGCCCAATCACCGATGCAGGGTTTGAGAAATAAAAGACCGGGATTTCGTACCACTGTTGGACCATCCCGAGGCCGCGCTGCTCGCGACACGTTTTGACATGCTGTTCGAAAGCATAGAAATCGCGAATGCTTCGGATGGGAGGGAGGGGCACGGGCATGAGCTATAACGTTCCTCGCGATTCCTGTTCGCGTTCGATGGCTTCAAAAAGCGCTTTGAAGTTCCCTTTACCAAAACTCTTTGAGCCCTCTCGCTGGATAATTTCGAAGAACAAAGTCGGCCGGTCTTGGACCGGCTTGGTAAAGATCTGCAACATGTAGCCCTCGTCGTCGCGATCGACGAGGATGCCAAGCTCTGCAAGTTCCTGGATGTCTTCCTTGATACCCCCGACTCGATCCGCCAAGCCATCGTAGTAGGTTTTGGGCACTCGCAGAAACGAAACATCGTTGGCCTTGAGCGCCCGCACGGTCTTGATGATGTCATTGGTTGCCATGGCGATATGCTGAACACCCGCACCTCCATAGAACTCGATGTATTCCTCGATCTGGCTTTTCTTTCGCCCATGCGCGGGCTCGTTGATTGGAAATTTTATCTTGCCTCGGCCGCTCTGAACTACCTTGGACATCAGCGCCGAGTATTCCGTCGAGATATCCTGATCGTCAAACGATACCAATTGCTCGAAGCCGAGCACTTTGCGATAGAATTCCACCCATTCATTCATGCGCCCTTCCTCGACGTTGCCAACGATATGATCGATCCCCAGCAAGCCGGTCGCATGGTAGGTCGCTGGGTTGTATCGGGTTGGATCGATCGGGTCAAAACCGGGAGCAAAGGCTCCGTGGTAACGATCTCGATTTACAAACGTGTGCGTCGTATCTCCGTACGCGCGGATCGTTGCATACTCGTAGACGCCATACTTGTCCTCTACCGCACGCGGTCCAATCACACCAACGGCACCGCGTTCGACGGCCAATCGATAAGCATAGCGCACATCGTCCACTTGCAAAGCAATGTCGGACACTCCATCGCCGTGAAGGATCAGACGGGACGAATCCGGATGGCTAGCCCGCAATGGCGACATGATGACAAACGTGATCCCCCCTTGCTGAACAACATAGCCCGCTTCGTGCTTTACCTTTGTTTCTAAGCCTGCATAAGCGACGACATCAAACCCGTAAGCGTTTCGGTAAAAGTAGGCCGATTGCCTGGCATTCCCAACGAAGAATCGAACATGGTCGATTTTGCGAAGAGGCATCTCATCTTTTTGAAGCATGGTTGCAAGCCTTTCGGTGGAAACGAAGGGAACATGGCTGACGTCGTTGGTTCGCTCATTATAGCAGTTTCACTCACCGTGAATCCCTTCGTTTAGGATTGCTGCGCCGGAGTGTTTTGCCGACGAAGTCGCCATCCCCTTGCGCACCCGCCCACGAGCGCAACGAGTGCAGCCAATGCAATGCTGGAAGGTTCGGGGACCGCCGAGATGCGAAGATTATCGAGCGCTAAATAGGTCGGTGTATTGATGCCAAATGCACCGGTGTCCGTCGAAAAGAAACTCAAACTTACCGAACGGGCACCAGCGATACTCGCAAGGTCCACATTGAGCCAATTGTTGAGTATGTAGTCCTGGGCATTGTTTGTGAATCGGAAGTCGCCGAGGTTCACATTCACGGAGCCGATCGCATTCCCCGTACCACCGATGTTGTCAAAGCCTCGAAGAGTCACACCAAAAAGATCTGGGTCATTGCCGGATGCTCCACCAAATTTCTTTGCAAAGCTATCTCCGTTTTGCATCGATAGCGCCGCGTAAGTCGCGTTGGACAAGTCGACGGAAACGAGTCGGGTATTCGTTGGAAGATTGAAGTACCCGCCCGAGCCAGACGCGATCGCATACTTTTGGCCGGCCGCAACTCCGCCCGCGCCGTTGGATCCTCCACCCGGAAATGCAGCATACTGATTGGTGAAGCCCACCGTTGTCGTATTCACGACATTGCTGTAGCTCCAACCATTCCAAAACCCACCAAAATTACTGTTGTAAGTGTTGTTAAAGAACACTCCTTGACTGATCCAGCCATTGCTGTTGGTCGTGTTGGAGCCGTTGTTCCCATTGTAGTAAGAGCCACCGCCAGCGGGACTCGCACCCGTGAACGCAGTCAATTCCTCAAAGGAAACGATGACGTCCGCCCCCAGTTTTGACGACATGAGGAGCAGAAACAAAAAGGAAATGCTTTTGAAATTCATGATGGGGAATCCGAGTTGAAATAAGTTCTTGAAAATAATTGGAAAGTAACTTTGGACAGGACCCAAGTCCTGTTGGTCTGGTCGTATGGAAAAAACGCCAGTGGTTAAATGGACAGTGGTTAAATGGACAGGAAACTAAAAAGGATCACTCGATATCACTTCACCCTTGGCACGGGTGATGAGTTGACCGAGTGTGGTTTTGTCGATGGTCTGAGGCATCCATTGGGTTCGCCCATCGATATACAGAACCATCGCTCCGGGACCGTGTCGACTTCGAATCTCATTGTCGCCGATCCAAGCATTTGGGTCATTGACTCCGCCTGATTGGACGAACACATTTCTCCCGTTGATCCATTCGCTATCGGGACCACCGACATCTTCGGAGATCGCAAGGGTATTGCTTAGTCCATCGCTGATATCCACGAATCGGACCGACCGGTCGTAGAGAAAAATTCCGTCGTCTTGCTCGCGGTCGACCATCAATTCGCCAAACAGCCCGCCGTAGTCGGTTTGCGCACGGACGAGAGTGCGAGTCTCCGCCGTGGGGCATTCGTACACGCTTAATCGCGTGTGGGCCGCTGCCGCATTGCGTTGCGAGTCAAAGGGAACAGACAGATCGATCGAAGCATACAGCGATTGCTGTTCGAGAAACGGCAAAAGGAATACAGACCAAGCGAACTGGCGATGGCTGGGAGGGGATCGCCAAGATCGCCACTCAAGGCATCCCACCGGCAGCGTTCGGTGGGTATCTTGATAGGCATGGAGAGCCAACCCAATTTGACGCAAGTTGTTCTTGCATGCGGCCTGCCGAACCGCTTCGCGGGCTGCTTGCACGGCCGGCAGAAGGAGCGACGCAAGCGATCCCACAATGGCAATCACCACAAGGAGTTCCACGAGCGTCCATCCACGGCGCGAACGCAGCCCAATTCCAGATCCTTGTCGCATCATGCATCCAGTCGACGAGGCCATTTGTTGCAACGACGAAGCTCCCTTGACGCGCCGGAATCGGCTACGGATTCAAACGGCAAAAGGGAATTCGCGGGGATACAAACAGCGATGAAATTCAAGGCAATCCAACGTCTAACCTGGCCGCAATGGGTACAAGGCGAGAAGGCGTTGCAACGAACGCCCCAATCCAAGAAGGCACATGTTCGTCTCGTTTATGGTAGGTCTTCTGACTCGCCACCAAATGGATCTCAAAGCCTTCTCACTCGAATGAATCGAGCAATGGCACTTCCAATAGAAGGAAATCTATTTTTGCAAACCGCGTAGGCGGATTGCTGGTAGCTCACAGCGGCTGGACCGTCCCGGAATTCAACCGGAGTTCCCTGTTCCACACACCCGTTAGAAACCAACAAAGGCGTGTCACCGTAAACGTGCGATGGATTCTAGAAAGAAACCGAGCCCTTGTCAAATGGTTGAAAGTCGCTCCCTGCACCCGCCAAACGACTCCCCCTGTTTCCAAAAATTCAGAGCCATAGTCGCCTTTCGCTGCTATGTAGTGTTTTGTGTCAAGGGTAGTCGGGACAATTGTTGGTGAATTTTCCGTCGTACGCCGCAAGCTGCTATTCGATCTTACGAGGGTTAGTCCGTAGATCAGGAAG
>JANODW010000515.1:0-6303 GCA_031412875.1 Pirellula sp.
CGATCGATCTGGTCGGCTTCGGCGAGCCACGAACTGATGTCCACACTCTCGCGAGAGTCTTCTTTGTTTTGCTCGGCCATTCGGCCTGCAGCTTCCTTGACCGACTGTACTTCTGGCTGCTTGGAGTTTGCGATTCCTACCTCCAGCATCACTTCAAACTCCAATTGCCCGCATCGCAAGCGGTCGCCATTTTTCAAAATCTTGGCCCGGTCCGGCGATACTTGTTTCTCATTGATGAAGGTACCGTTGCGACTCTTCAAATCAACTAACAGCAGTCGTCCGTCTTTTTGAACGATTGCACAATGCTTGCGGCTGATCGACTCGCTCTTTGGCCGCAACTGGCATGAATCGCCACGACCAATCAAAAACTTCTCGTCCTTGATGGGAATAAGTTTTCCTTCGTGCGTTCCAGAAAGGACTTTCAGAGAAACCTGCATCGCCTGCCCTTTTTAATGAAGTCGTAATCGTTCCAACAATTAACCAGAAATTCATCGGATTTCATGTGTGCAACTGACTTATGGTAATCGATAGCCCACAAAAACACACCCCAGAAACGGGATGGTTGTCATCAAGCTCGGGGAACCACTGCTTTTTCATCCAAAGCCCCCGGCAATTCGCACAGCTTACCATCTCGCCACTGAACTTGAAGTAGCTTGTCTACCCCATCCTTTAAAGTTGCAATAAAAAAAGTTTGCCAATCGAAATTCCCGTCAAAGCCATGGTCGCCAAGCTCGGGATCGGCTGGAACGTCGAGGAGGCCGGCAAGGTGCGTTGCGGCCGCGGAGCGCCGCAGCATAAAACTGCCATGCTGCAGGAGTCCAGTAGCCGATCGTCGTTGCGCACTCCCCAGTATTTTAGCGTCGCCGACCACTAAATCGACGGGCGATCTGCGGGAAAAACACAGAAAGGGCTCTTTGTCTGCATTCGGGCCGACTTTGCAAGTGCAGGATTCCGAAAGTTTTGCATCCCAGCCAAGGCTTTTCAGAGCCGCAGCAAACTGCAAATGGATCGCGCGATACAAGGCTTCGCTGTGCCCTTTGGTGGGCTCCGAACGACCCGCATTTGATATGCCGGTGCGGTTTGGGAATAGGATGCTATAGGTCAGTTCGTGATCGTGAACAATGGCACCGCCACCGGTTTTGCGACGCACCCACGGCAGTGTCCGCAAGCTTTCGAGGTTGTCCCGATCCTCGATTTTTTGGAAATGGCCCAACGAAAGGGTGGGTTCCTCCCATTGGTAAATACGAAGAATGACAGGCCAGTTCGGTTGTGCATTGGCCAAAAGCGATTCATCGATCGCCATGTTGATCGCGCCGGATCGAGGCGGATCCAGCACAACTAGGCCGGTAGCCGATTCGGATAGGTTGGTTTCGCAGGCTAGTGATTGCATTGCTTTTGATAAGCGTCCCAATCCAGCAATTTGTCCAATTCCGTTGGGTCGCTCATTTGCACTTTGATGATCCACCCTTCGTTGTAAGGATCGACCCCCAAGCTTTCGAGTTTGTCTACCAGTGCCGAGTGGACTTCGACGACCGTTCCACTGACGGGACTGTACATCGGACTGACCGCTTTGACGCTTTCCACTTCACCGAATTCGCTGCCTGCCGTTAACTTCTGGCCAACTTTGGGCAGCGCCATGAAAACGAGGTCTGTTAGCTCTTCGACTGCAAATGCCGAGATGCCAACGGTGGCGATCCCAGTGGATGGGTCAGCAACATAAGCCCATTCATGGGACTCACAATACCGGAGCTTGTCAGGAGTAATGCTCATATCGTCATGATTTCTTGTAAAAGGGTAATGGAACAATGGACGCGGAGATGCGGGTGCCTCGTACGTCGATGTCGATATGCGAACTGACGGAGGTGCACGAGGGATCTAGGTAAGCCATAGCGATGGGTTTGTCCAGGGTCGGTGAAAAACTGCCGCTGGTCACTTGGCCAACCACTCGTCCATCCGAATCCAGAACATTCGCCCCTTGCCGAGCCGCCCGTCTGCCATCGAGTATCAAGCCGACACGTTTGGGAAGAGAGGCATCTTTGGATTTTTGCTCCAAGGCTTCTCTACCAACAAAGATGCGATCTTTCAGGTTACAGGCGAATGCCAATCCGGCTTGATAGGGATCGATGCTTTCCTCGAGTTCGTGACCATAGAGTGGCATTCCTGCTTCGAGCCGCAAGGTGTCGCGGGCCCCCAACCCAACGGCTTGTATGCCTGCGTCTCGGCCAGCCAACATCAGGTTTTCCCAAACCCGCGGCGCGTCCTCGGCTTTGACGATGAGTTCCAGTCCGTCTTCACCGGTATAGCCGGTTCTCGATACGATGCACGGCTTGCTCATTTGCTCGGTAACCTTCGCGCGATAGTAACCCAACGTCAAGGCACTCGGTGGCAGGAGCGGCCTGCAAATCTCGATCGCCTTGGGGCCTTGGACAGCAATCATGGCGGTGGATTCGGTGACGTCATGAAACTCGACGTCTGGGAAGTCCGCCAAATGCGGTTGGAGCCAACGGACAATCTTGGAACGGTTGCTGGCGTTGACGACCAGCAGGAAATAGTTCTTGCCGCTGGGACTTTCCAGACAACTGACCAATACATCGTCCAGGATTCCCCCCTCTTCATTGCAAACCAAGGCGTATCTCACTTGGCCGGTCTGCATATCCAGGACCCGACGCGTCAACACATGATCCAGAAGCTGATCGGCGCGGGGACCATCGAAACGCAGCCTCCCCATGTGCGAGATATCAAAGACGCCCACCCCCGTCCGTGTCGCATTGTGCTCCGCAACGATCCCCGCATATTGGATGGGCATCTCATAGTTGGCGAACTCAGCCATGCGTGCACCGTGAGCTAGGTGCCAAGCATGCAATGGGGTAGCGGAGAGTTGGGAACTCATAAGGAGCATCTTGCCTTGTCAACGAACAGCGGTCGGGTGCAATTCCAATGGTCTTGTGACGATCTTAGCTCCGACATGCCCAAAGTATAATGGCCTAGCAAGGAACTTCAACTCAGGCTGCATGGCATCAAGTCAGGAAGCTGCAAAGATGGGCCTGCGTCACGCTTTGTGGGCAACTCCAGACCAAAAAGAACAAAGCTTCCGTGCACCATCTGCCAACGGGATGATTCGAGGTGAAGCCTAAGCCTTTAGCGGCTACCAACGCAGCCTGAGTGCTGTTCAACGCGAGATCATTGGCCCGTTTCCGCATCCCCGACGAATCCAGCGGCTGGTCTCCTTGATCCATGGCGACCAAATCCGAATAAGCGGCCAGCCATTGCGAATGCAATCCTTCGGAAACCGGGACCAAGTCCTTGCGCACTTGGGATTCTTTAGCCAAATACTCGATGGCTTGAGCTGCATGCCCGATGGCTAATGCAGATGTCTGCAGCCCACCGGCACCGGCCCCACCCACGGCAACTCCTTGAGCATTCACCACGCGGCTGCTTGCCTCCATCACGTTCTCGATCGGACCATGCAACACATGCGCATCCATTGCCATGACTTGATCGAACTGTATTTGTCCTGTCGCACTCGCATTGAGCGCAATGAGCGCACTGCTGGATGCTGCGGAAATCCCGGCCGAGCTTTTCGGTAAGCAAAACAGCAACTCGCTCAACTTCTCTTCTCCTACCGGTTTGCCGTCGCCATCGATTTCGACAGCGCCCACCACCAACCAGTCTGCAAAGTTGCCCCCCGTGACCCAAGGGCAATAACCATTCAAGACCCAACCGCCAGCATGACGCTGAGCGACCAATGGGGGCTGATTCAAATGCCGTCGACTTGTTGTCAAGTGACTAAACCCGACCGTGGCAAAGGAGGCACCCGATCGAATGGACGCTAGCCACTCGCTGCGAGCCGGTACGTTTTGGCTGGTCTCGATCCGACGCAGCGCGGAATTGCGCTGTGTCATAATAAAGGCAGTCGTCAAGCAGCCGCTTGCCAGCCAAATATAGTAATCCAAAAGGGCGCCACTCCCCCCAGCGATCGCGGTTTCGATGGCCGCACAAGTGCGTATCGTCGACACTGGAAAATCGTCGTGGCGTTGCAGCGCAGAGGATCGGGATCGCAATTCCGCCAACCAATGCTCGCTTGTCGTAACGTTCGCAATCGAACCAATCGCGTTTTCCAGCAATGCTGACGGCTTCACTAGCGAGAACGGCCACATACCCTCAAAGCTTACCTGGCTTAACATTGCATACCGCATTGCACTGGCTTTGAACTATTGGGGTTAGTGGGGTATAAAGATTCCGGTACAGTCGGCTACATTGAACGTTCTAGATGACAGAATACCAGAATCGGCTCAAGCGAAACGGTGTTTTTAGCCGTTTAAAGGCTTGCTAAACTATTTGACTGCTTCACGCATCGTTTCCTCAAACTTTTTCGTCTAAATTTTCCCAAAGAGACCATCCATGACCCAGATCGAATATTCGCTTGGACAAGAAGTTGGTACTGCTGGCATAGCGAATGAGATCGATGCGGAGTCTCTGTACGACAAGTGTATGGCGTTGGCAAGAAATCTTTGGTGGAGCTGGCAGCCCGAGGTAAACAGTCTTTTTCGCGACATCGATCCTATCCGTTGGCGCCAATTGGATCACAACCCAATCGCTTTGCTGAGGGAATTCACTCCGGAAAGACTCGCGATCCGCGCGGGGGAAATGGTTTTGCACAGCCGCGTCAACTATGCGTTCCGCCGCCTTCAAGAGTACTTGGAAAACAAGAACACTTGGGCTCAAAACAACGCGGGAGTTTTGGGGGCAAAGCCAGTTGCCTACTTTTCCGCCGAATTCGGCTTGCACGAATCGCTCCCCATCTACTCGGGCGGTCTGGGCGTTCTGTCCGGAGATCATGTGAAAAGTGCGAGCGGACTCGGCGTTCCCTTGGTCGGAATCGGTCTCTACTATTCGCACGGTTACTTCAAACAGCACCTGAGCGCGGACGGATATCAGCGCGAAGAATACTTTGAGACCAAGGTTGAGGATCTGCCGCTCGAACCTGCCGTCTTGGCCGATGGCACCCCATTGATGGTTGCGATCGATACTCGCAACGGTCGCTTGCTGGCGAAAGTCTGGAAAGTTCAAGTGGGTCGCGTTCGCCTGTTCCTTCTCGATTGCAATGTCGAAGGAAATCGTCCTGAGGATCGCGAGCTGACCAGCCGTCTGTACGGCGGAGACGAACGCACGCGAATCCGTCAAGAACTGGTCATTGGCGTGGGGGGAGTGAAAGCCCTGCGGGCGCTCGGCATCAACCCCGGCGTCTATCATTTGAACGAAGGCCACAGCGCTTTTGTACCTCTCGAAGTGATGCGGGAAAGGATGGCCGACGATGGGCTGTCATTCGAGGATGCGATGCGAGAAACGGCCGAAGCGACCATCTTCACCACCCATACCCCCGTCCCCGCTGGTCACGACCGGTTCGCGGCTCCGCTGATCGAAGAACACTTGGGCCCACTTCGCGATTCGCTCGGCATCAGCGCCGAACACTTGATGGGACTCGGCAGAGTCAACGCACATGACTCCGGTGAATCCTTTTGCATGACTGTGATCGGTCTCAAAATGTCGCGCGCTGCCAACGCTGTCAGCCAACTGCACGGACACATCTCCCGACGCATGTGGAAAAACCTCTGGCCAACACGCGAGGAACGCAATATCCCCATCGGGCATATCACCAACGGCGTGCATATCGAGAGCTGGCTGGCTGCCCAAATGCAGCAACTCTACGATCGCCACTTCCCCGCCAATTGGAAAAGCCAAATGGGTGAACCAGACGTCTGGCAAAACATCCATGCGGTCGATCCAGGCGAACTTTGGGAGACCCACAATGCGCTCAAAAACTTGCTGCTCGCCTTCGTCCGAAGACGTATCTCGCGACAATGCCGACGCCGCGGGGAAAGCGACGAAATTGTCGAATCCGCTAGGAATATCCTCAGCCCCAATATTTTGACCATCGGCTTCGGACGAAGATTTGCAACCTACAAAAGAGCAAATCTCATGTTCAATGACTTGGACCGCATATGCAAAGTCCTCGATAGCGTGGAACGTCCAATCCAAGTCATCTACGCTGGCAAGGCTCACCCAAAAGACGAACCAGGCAAACGTTTTATCCAAGAAATCTCCAACCTCCGACACGATTCGCGATTTGCAGGCAAAATTGCGTTTTTGGAAGATTACGATATCAACGTCTGCCGGCATATGATCCAAGGGGTCGATGTTTGGCTCAACAATCCCAGACGCCCCCTCGAAGCTTCCGGCACCAGTGGACAAAAAACAGTGCTCAATGGAGGACTCAACTGTAGCATTCTCGACGGTTGGTGG
>JANODW010000516.1:0-1950 GCA_031412875.1 Pirellula sp.
CGAATAGCAACGGCATGTGGCAGATGCACTGGATGGATTGGGCCGTTCTAACAAAAGGTGTTGGCCTGGCAATGCGGCGGGCAAAGGTTCGAGCGATTCGTCAATCAAGTAAAATGATTTTACCTCTTGGGACTCGTCAACGATCTTAACGATAACAAGCTCGCGCCAATTTGCCTTCCTTCGGGTTTGAGCAAGATCGAAATAGGTTTGATAGAGGCGCTCGGAAAGTTGCGATTGACTTTTCTCCTCATTGGTTCGGTTATACCGAATGGCTCGTCGGTTTTGCAGTGTATCTGAGACCAACCCCCATAATGCTTGGATCAATATGGCGGCCAATAGAACCGAGGCGAGAGCGATAATGATGGAGAGCAATGGCATGATGCGCAATGAAACTTTTGAAATAACGGAGCAAGGCCTCGCTACCCGATTGCAAACGGATCTATCTCCTCCTACGTACAGCTTCTGCCTCCGTCCTCCCATCGGTTACAATAGCGGGCGTCGATTATTCCAAAACGGCTGTTTCCGGGGATTTTGTTTCCGGGGCTAGTCATGGTTGCAACAAACTGCGATAACACGATAAACCTATTTCTTCTCAATTGAATCGGGCTTTACGAAAGTGCTATGAATGACCTAACTCCACCGGATGACACTCTCAGCGTGGAAGAAAAGGTTGAACGCTGTCAGGGCATTATTGGATATCGATTTCGCGACCCGACCATTCTTTTGTCTGCACTTACCCATTCCAGCGTCGCAACAACGCGGGCGGAATCGAATGAAAGGATGGAGTTCTTAGGGGATTCTATTCTGGGGATGATCGTCTGCGAGAGGCTTTTTCGGTGTTATCCTGAGTACTTGGAAGGGGAGCTTACGAAGATCAAGTCGGTCGTGGTGTCTCGGCGTGTTTGCGCGAAGATATCGCGACAGTTAGGATTGGATAGTTGTTTGATCGTGGGGCGCGGGATGCTCAGAACGGGGATGCCCCGATCGTTGCTGAGCGATGTCTTTGAGTCGATTGTGGCCGCGATTTTTCTGGATAGCGGGATCGAATCGGTTGGGAAGTTTATTTTAGAGCATATCGAACCGGAAATATGTCTGGCTGCCGACGGACATAGCGGAGGCAACTACAAGTCGCTCCTGCAACAACTTGCACAACGGGATCTCAAAGGGACCCCCGTCTATCGGCTGGTCGGCGAATCCGGACCGGACCACAGCAAGCATTTTCAGATCGCTGCAGAGATCAGCGGTCGCAGGTATTCCCCCGCTTGGGGACGCAACAAGAAAGAAGCCGAACAGCGGGCCGCCGGCAACGCCTTGTCGCAATTGCGAGGCGAAGAGCCTCCCTACAACACCATGTAGTTGGCTGTAAGCGATCCGCCGGAAAAAGCTAAGGGCCAGTCCTTCGCAAAGAAATCGAATAGAGCAACACGATTGCTCCTGTGGCCAGCAACGACCATGGAAACCATTCCGATGGACGGAACACCCGGTCGGCTCCCGTCGCAACAGGCGGAGGTGAAAACAACCCTCCCGATTGTTGCTGGATCGGGGACATGGGCTCATCCATAATCCCCGCGACCAGAACCGCGCTGTCGATCAATAGGCACTCGATACCCATGATGATCAAGACGACGCCAATCGCGCAAAAAAATGCACGCCACATGGTATTCGGACGAATCAAAATTCGTACACCTGGTTGGGTTGAAAGGGAAGAAATCGGCACCGCTTGCTGTCTCAAAGCGGGCAACGTCGATTAAGGGTGTCGGCAAACGCATCAGGTCAAATCGAACGAGACTGGAACTTTCGTTGCGATTGAAAAAACATGCCTCGCACATTGATTCCAATGGGTGAAATCCTGAAAAACCGCAATGTCCAAGTTTCAATGTCAACGTTGCTAGGGATCGTTCCTGTGGTTCGGATAGGTTCGGATAGGATGGATGAGGCGAGCGGCAGGGG
>JANODW010000517.1:0-2547 GCA_031412875.1 Pirellula sp.
ATGACCCGTCCCGCACCCAGCATCCAAGCACTTTTTATGGCAAATTGAGCGACCGGCCCACACCCCCAAACAGCAACCGTATCCCCTTTCTCCATTTGGCAATTCTCAGCCGCCATGTAACCGGTTGGAAATATGTCGGAAAGGAAGACGACTTTCTCATCCGGAAGTCCCGATTCAATTTTCAGGGGGCCCACGTCCGCAAAGGGGACCCGCAAGTATTCAGCTTGACCGCCGGGAAAACCACCCAGCAAGTGAGAAAATCCAAACAATCCCGCAGGCGAATGCCCCATTTGCTTGATGGCCAACGCGGCATTCGGGTTCGATTCATCACACAGGGAAAACATATCTTTCTTACAAAAGAAACAGCTTCCGCAGGAGATCGTAAAGGGGATGACAACGCGGTCGCCAGGCTTCAAATTCTTTATGTCCTTGCCTACCTCGACAACCTCTCCCATCGGCTCATGCCCGAGAATATCACCCGACTCCATGGTCGGCATAAACCCATTTAGCAAGTGTAGGTCCGACCCACATATCCCGCTGGTGGTTATCTTCACGATTGCATCACGTGGATGCTGGATTTTAGGATCGGGAACATTATCTACGCGTACGTCACCAATACCGTGCCAACAAAGCGCTTTCATAATCTGTGTCCTTTTAAACTTGTCTCAAATTCAGTATCAAACAGTCGAATGGTCCAACGGCGCTTCGTTGGAAGGGAACGAAACCCTGTTGGCAGCCTCGCAAGTAACGTGCCAGAATCAACTTCGATACTCAATTCCATCTTTGCTTGGGCGCAAGCTTAGGAGAGCAGCAGACTGAAACATACCAGCCGTAGTTTGGGACCATCGTCCCGAACTAATAATGGGTCACATCCTGTCGCGACTGGGTGCCAAACGAAACGTTATAGTTCGCTAAAAAAAGCTTCGAGGGTCGCCATGTCAGGCGGCTTAACCATGTGATGGTCAAAGCCCAAATCGAGCGAGCGTGTCCGATCGCTCAACGTCCCAAAGCCCGTCATCGCCACCAAATGGATCTTCTTTCCAAACCTCTCGCGAATCCGCGCAGCCAATTCGTATCCATCCATCCCTGGCATGGAAATGTCAGAAAAGACAACTTCTGGACGGTAGCTTTCGATAATGTCCAGCGCCATCACACCGTCTTCCGCTGCTTTTACCTCGTGTCCCATGCGCTCCATGATCTTGGTAAAGGTAAATCGGATCGATTTCAAATCATCAACGATCAAGACGCGGCGCGACGTCCAATGCCGTTTGGGTTCTTCATGATCTACTTGTAGATCGATGACTTCTTGCGTCTCGACTTGAACGGTTGGCAGCCAAATGGACACCACCGTCCCACGGTCCCGCCCCTCGCTGAAAATGTCGATCTTGCCATGGTGAAGTTCCACTAGCTGCTTCGCCAAGGCCAGCCCTACCCCAAGACCCATGTTGACGGAACTCTGCTTTGCTTCTATTTGCGTGAACAGCTCGAATACGTCGGAGTGCCGTTCGGTAGGGATTCCAATTCCATTGTCTCGTACATCGACTTTGACGAACCCGTTTTCTTCGACCGCCGACAAGGTTATGTGTCCACCGGTGGGCGTGTACTTGGCCGCATTGTTTAAGAGATTGGTGATGATTTGATTAAGACGCGCCGAATCCCCTTGCAAATGGATCGGTTTGGCGGACACATCGATCGTCAACGTGTGTTGCGATTCCAGCATCGTGGGTTCGACAGCTTCCACCGCAATCGAAAGGATGTCTTGCAAAGCGCAGAGAGAGGATCGCAATTCGATGTTTCCGCGGCTGATCCGGGAGACGTCAAGCAGGTCGTCGACCAATCGAATGAGTTGCTTGAGATGGCGTTCGGCGACGTCGGTCAAGTCCCTCATCTGTTGCTTGTCGTCACCGCACTCTTTAAGTAACTCCGTTGCCATGGCAATAGGAGAAAGTGGATTGCGAAGTTCGTGAGCAAGAATCGCTAAAAACTCATCCTTTCTACGGTCAGAATCCCGGAGCTCAAGCTCGATCCTACGGCGCTCCGTTATATCCATGATGGAGCCGTTAAGGCTCATGGGTTCGCCGGCCGCATTGCGAATCAACTGTCCAAAATCTTCTACCGTGATCCAATTGCCATTGGCATGTTTCAAGCGATACGAAAAGGTATACCGTTCACCGCTCGCTTTTACTTGCTCCAATTGCACTCGGTAATCTGAAATATCATCCTGATGAATCTGGTCTTGCCACCAATCGTTACTGAGGGTTGCCGCATCGGAATCCAGCCCGACGACGCGCTTCAGTCCATCGATGACGACGTTTTCATTGGAGTTCAAATCCATTTCATAGATCAGCGCCTTGGCAGCCTCCGCGGCGCGAAGGAATCGACGGTTGCTTTTACTGAGCTCTTCGGATCTTTCGACGACGCGCTGTTCTAGCGTTTCGTTCAGTTCTTTTAACTGCTCTTCTTTGAAACGTCGATCGGCGACTTCCGCGAGGAGTTCCCGGTTCACCATCGAGCACTCAAGCCGATACCTGTGAAGTTCGGCGAAAA
>JANODW010000518.1:0-1408 GCA_031412875.1 Pirellula sp.
CCTTCTCTAACTGACGCATTCATGAATGTCATAACATCTCCGATATTCCAAATGGCAAAGCGATCCAATTCTCCTATTCGATACTTGCGACTTCGCCATTCCCACGCGTTCCCAATGCACGCCATGTATTCAAATTCATACTCTGCGAAATGAATTGCACAGATCCGTCACCCAAAACCACGGTCACTCCCCCGGTATGCTTGCTTCTCGCTGCTACTGCGACGGTCAAAGTGCTGGTCGCCGTTATGCAAGGCAAATTTTGAGCTGGAAGGTTGGTGCTTGTTCCGCAGTCGTTGTTGCGGTCGGGGCTGCTCGAGTTGGGAGATAGGGTTGTGTGAAATGCCCATCTACCGTCGCCAGAATTGTTGATGGCGTCACCACGCGAGTCCCGAAAATTGGCTCCCGCCGAGCCGTTGAAAGGGGAAACAAGTACTTCGGACATCATCAACGTGTTACTGGATCCGTCCGTTACATCTTTTAGTCCATATGCGTTAGGAACGGGTGGGATGGTAGAAGTATTGTGACTTCGGAACATCCCTTGACGCTCAGTCTCGGGAACGGTCGCACCTTCTGGCCAACGTCCTTGACAAACGACATAGTTCAATCGCGTACGAAAATTGACATCGCCCGTCCAAAATCGACCCGAGCCAGCGGAGTTACCATCACTTGGACAATAGTAAAGTGGAACCGGTTGAGAAATCAGCCCCGTCAACGTGCTTGGCACGTTGTTAGGGGCCACAAAAAAATCTTTGGTTAAGTCGAAAGCGTTTGCGAGAGCGGTTTGTTCCATGTAAGGCCACAATGTCACAACAAACGTTCGGCGACGTGTATTTTGAGATCCATGAGGAAATCTATTGAAGGCAGAATGATGGTTGTGCATTGCCAATCCCCATTGCTTCATATTGTTACTGCATTGCATTCTTCTAGCTGCCTCCCGAGCCGCTTGCACAGCAGGGAGAAGTAGGCCAACAAGAATTCCAATAATCGCAATGACGACCAATAGCTCGACCAGGGTGAAAGCCGCATAGTTGCGACGGATAACCTTTTTTCGAAAGGACATGTTCGATACTCTGAATTAGAAAATGGGAAAATCGCACTGAGATCTCAGATCCGTTACAACTCAGCTTATTGAGATCTCAGCTGGTAAACAACCCCTATTGGCTCTTTATTTGATACGGTTCTTCGCCAATTTTAGTGGGTCGTTTGGATTGATCTCGGCGGAAAGCCGCAGACGTTCGCCGGCTATCGATTCAACACCTTGAGAAACGAAGTCTCGTTCGCTTCTTTTGGAAATTCTGGCAGCGACCCACCCGCAGCCAAGACAAGCCCGGGGTCGCATCCCGCAACGGAACACACGACGGCTTTTTCGGGAAAAAGCTGACGCATTTCTGAAATGCCGCGACTGAGG
>JANODW010000519.1:0-6655 GCA_031412875.1 Pirellula sp.
TTCCCAGGCAGAGCCTGGGAGCGAGTAGTCCCCTGTGCAATGCTAATTCCAATCTCAGTGGCACTAGTGAGGCGCCAGCCAGGAAAACGGGGGCAGTGGGATGTTCCTCGCTATCCCAAACGCAATCACTCCCATCCCCAAACACCATTGAATCCGTGGACTTGCTGTCAAAGAAAAAAACGGCTTCTTCGGATCCATAACGACCTTTTGCCAAACCAATACCAAAAGCAGACCAGGCAAGAACACGGTGGTCATGATGTTCATGCGACATGCCTCAAGCAATCGGCCATGAACCAAATGATGCATCGCCCGAGTTCCCCCACAGCCAGGACAGTGCAGCCCCGTCACCTGATGCAAAATGCACTTCGGATAGAAGTTGTACTCGGTCGGCGGGAACCAATAAACCAATCCGAGCGCGGCAACCAATGCTATCAGAATCGCGCCCGCAAACCATTTGACTCTCACAGGATTCGATCGCACTACATTCCTTGCTGCTGTGTTGCAACCGTCAACATTACTTGCGCGATCAATCCAATGATGTTCAATACCAATCCAACTCCGAAACCGATCCAACACCACTTTTTGGCCTGAGCCGAACTGTTCTGCGCACCGACGAAATCGTTTGAAGCCAACTTCGTGTTGACTTGGGCCGCATAGACAATCGCCACAATCCCGAACGGAATACAACAACAGAGAGTGACTAGAATCGATTGCACAAGGTAGTTTGGAACCTTGCCAATAGACCCCTGTTGTGAGGTTTCAATGCTGTAGGGATTCGAGGGCATTCCAGACGACATAGTAATTCCTTTGTTCAGTAGAGTGGGTACACGTTTCTTTACGAAAAAAGGAGTATAGCGTTTTCGCGACCGGGAATGTTGGCCTTGGCTAGCACTCTCGTATCGAC
Source organism: Pirellula sp. (assembly GCA_031412875.1). GTDB lineage: Bacteria > Planctomycetota > Planctomycetia > Pirellulales > Pirellulaceae > JBKCUI01. Next base: position 905 of record JANODW010000519.1, read on the forward strand.
ATAAAAAGTTCATCAGGACTGGGTCCCTCGGTCACGGTACAGACGGGTGGTGCCTCGCGTCCGCGTCGGGGGGGGATCAGTCAAGTTTGATAGCGCAGGCCTGATTCAGGCGTGAGAAATGACCGCCAGATCGGCTGCCCAGGCTTCGATGAGAGATGCAGGACTCACCATGCGATCGAGATGCTCGCGTGCCTCGATACAACGCTTTATGGCCAAAACAAAAGCATCCGACGGCAATTTGCACAAATGGCCGTATGCTTCCAATGCGGCTGGATCAGGAGTTTCCCCGGAGTCCATCCCGACGCGAATCGACATGGCCGATCGATAAAACTGCAACGCAAAATCGAACAGGACCTTGAGCCGTTCGCGGCGAGGCTGCGACTCGGATCCCACCGACTCCATGTTTCCTTGTACGGCCTTCGCCAACTTCGCAAAATCCAACGGCCGCCGAGCGAGTTGGTGCAAGAGTTCACTCCGAAAGGATTTGAGCTCCTCATTGGTCCAGTGCGCGACCGTTGAAAGCGAGCCGCCTGCTTGACCTGCAAGTTCCAAGGCGATCGCGTAATTGTCCACCAGCCCCTGCCGGACCATAAGCTGAGCCAAGTGTTCCGCGCTCAAAGGCTGGAACCGGGTCAACTGGCAACGCGAGCGAATCGTCGGCAATTGGCGCTGCACGCTGGTACTTATCAAAAAGATCAGCGATCCAGGCGGCGGTTCCTCAAGTGTTTTGAGCAGACTATTGGCTCCCTCTTCGGCGATTGTGTCGGCGTCGTCGACAATTGCAATCTTGCGCTTCCCGGAATAGGGTTTCATCCTCAATTCGTAACACAACCCCTCACGCATCCGTCGGTCCCCCTCGCCGACGAGTTGCTCCATCAAGAGCGCAGTTTTGTCGGGACGTCTCGCGATCTCAATCAGATCCGGGTGGGAGCTTGCGTCGATTTGAGCGCATGCCTCGCATCGACAACAGGGGGCGAAAGCCGACGGTTCGCTCCCTGTGCAGAGCATGGTTTTCGCAATCAAGCGGGCGAAAGTCCTCTTTCCGATTCCATCCGGGCCAGCCATTAAAAAGGTACTGGCGAGCCGGTTGTTTTGGATGGCGTTTCGAAACCAACCCCTCTGCCGTTCGTGCCCCAAGTAGCTATTCCAATCCATGGCTTGACTCTATTGATTCGATGCCGTGGGGTCGTAAATATCGGGCAACTTGAGTCGCAACGCTCGAATCGTGAGCCATCCGATGAAGTCTCCTTGCGCGATCTTGCGCCGTCTTTCGGCGTCCACCAAATTCGCAATGCCAGGAGATTTCAAATCGGACGCAGCCGGCACCCCTTCGCTCGGTTGGGATCCTCGATTGGCTTTTGCGATTTGATTTTCGATTGCCAACGAGGCGGACGCTTGACGGTCAAACAAAGTGGACCCTCGAAATTGTTCCTTGCTCCCGATCCAGTCGATGCCCTTGGCTTCACCGGTCAAGCCCGACATAAAGGTCTCATCGATTTTCGCATAACGTGGCGCAAGCTCCTTGGACGCTTCGGGCCACAACGAACGGGACTCCTCTAACCGAGCCATGATGGTTTGAAATCGGATGGCAACCGCGATCATCAAACCGCACAAGAGAACCAGCATTACCACGAAAGGAACAACAAACAGCTTTCCGGGAATCCCTTTCTGAACGGTCGTTGTTTGCTGATTCACCAGCGGCATCGGATTATCGATCAAGTGGGAAGGCTAGGCTAGAACTCGGCAGGCAAATCGATTGCCTGCGCTGAGACTATTTTTGGGATAGCGGTTTCGACCAATTAGGCGATTGCAGGTTTGGTGCCATGGATCTCGTATTTTTCGAGTCGATCCATTTCTTCGGAAACGCTGCTTCCGTCTGGAGTTTCGTCGGACTTGGTGTCAAACCAAGCTTCGTCGAACTTGACCCAGCCCGCCTCGCCTCTCGCACCCTTCTTCATTGCGACATTGGTGGTCAGAGCGATCACCGCATCGGCCATAGCAACCTCTGGGTGGCACTTGGGTTTGTTGGATGGGTCAGGATTGCGTATGCAATAGGCCCAGTGTTCGATCTCCTCGGTGTACCCTCGGCTAACAGTCCCACCGCTAGCGGCCTTGGCAATCGGTGCCGCCGACGAACCGCCGCTCGACTGAGTATCCAGGGCATATCCACCCTTGGTCGGTTTGACGCCTGCAGATGCCGAGGTGTCCGAACCTGCATACAGCATGACCTCTTTCTCTTGATCGATGATCATGGTCCCCTTGGTACCCATCACGACTTCGCCGTAGACTCCAAACCCGTTTCCGTTGATGGAGGAGTAGTTGACTACGATCTTCTTGTTTGGGTCTTCTTTGTAAGACGGGATCTTCTTCATATTGGGGATTTTGTAACCTGCATCGAAGGCCTCGCTATAGTCGGGGCCTGGGAATTCAAAGCTGCAGTACACGTGATCGTCGGCGTCGCGGTCCGCGGGGAAAATATGTCGCCCACCGACTGCGTGCACAGTCAGCGGATGGGCTTTCTTTCCATCGTTTCGTAGAGCGCTGCAGAAAATGGTTGCGGCATCGAGTTGGTGGCTGCCCAGTTCTGCCATGAGTCCCCCCCCGGTGCGATCGAACGTGCGCCATCGGATAAGCTCCTCGATGGCGGTACGCGTGTAGTTCCCCATTTGCTTTTCTGTATATCCGAAAGCTGCCGCGTCGACGATATCCTTTGTCCAAGCGGCCCACTGGGCGATCTTCTTGGAAAGCAAATCCTTTTCAGCGACGCTGGTCGCCTTTGCGAGTTCCTTCTCAAAATTGGCGAGTTCGGTTTCGATCTTGCCGGGCTTGGCTCCATCACCGACAGGCAACGGTGGTTGCCAAGAATCTTTGCCGGGCAAATTGCCGCGGTGCCACTGTGCGCGGATATGGTGCAATTGACCGATCATTCCCCATCGGAGCATATGAACGGCATTGTCGTAGAGGACGCTGTAGTGGCGTTGGTGGCCAGTCGCACAATGGATGGGGTGTCCGTTCTTGTCAGTCGTCTTTGCAGCAACGCGCGCCATCGCCTTGCACTGCGCCACATTGTGGGCCATCAGCTTTTCGGTCAAAACGTGGAGATTCCTCTTCATCGCTTGGATGGCTATCGGAGCGTGCAAATGCAAAGGCAACGCGATGATCACTCCTTCGATTTCCGGATCGTCGAGCAACGATTGGATCCCACCATTCGATGCGTCATAGACTTTGACGTGCTTTCGCGCTTCTGCTTCATTTGCATACTTGTATTGCTTGATCAAACCCGGCCTAGCCGCATTGGCTGCGGGAGAAGACCAATCGCCGTGAAAAGCGCGATAAATACTATAGGGGCGGATGTCTGCAATCGCGACCACGTCTACGTAGTCTGGTGTACATCCACCAATCAACACGTTCCCTTCGTCGCCTGTTCCGATGATGCCGATACGAACAGGGTTCTTTACCTTTTCGTAACCGAAGTACATCGCGCCTAGACCGCCGCCCGAGACGGCACCCGCAGCCACAACCCCCTGCAAAAACTCGCGGCGGGTGAAACCGACGGCTTCATCAAAATTGTCTTTGCCTGTTGTTCGATCTTCTGCACTCAGTGGGGTCATTTGGCTATCTCCTATCGAAGTTTGATAGTTAGGGTGTGGTGTGGATTTACTATTATTGGAGGCGAGGCAAGGGGTTTGCAGGCGTGCCTAGTCGTCGGAGCTGGACTTGTTGCGATTCCAAAAGCTCCAAGGAAAAAAGTCCAGTCCAGCGTATCGCCCTGCATCGGCAAATGCCAGCAGGAAACAAGCAAGCATCTCGATCGCTTGATAATAAGTAGGCTGCGAGCCATAGCTCCCCGGAAACTGGGTTAGGACGACCGATGCCAAAAAGAAGCCGGCCGCCAGACCAGCCAACGGAGTCAACAGTCCCAGCATCAATAGGATCCCAACACTCATATCGAATATTGGAATAATCTTGTCGATCAACTTTACGTCAATAGGCGAATTGCCAGGGAGCTTAAAACTCACGTACAATTTCTTTTCGTCCACAATGGACTGTTGATCGGTTGCCAAGGCATTGATTCTGGCCTCCATTTCGTAACTGATCCGATCGATGTCATTCAATACCGGTCGGACGAGTGCCTTCCATTTGCCCTCGATATCGTCTCGCTGCCTTCTCATCGATGGGACATTGGTGCGCATTTCATCATTTTCCAACGATGCAATTCGCGGAATGCTGAGTTTGTACTCTTCGATTTGAGCGGCCCAGGTACGGTAGTTCTCGACTAGCAACTTGCGAGCATCCTCGATGATCTTTTTGGCTTCTTCTTGCTGCTCGTCAGTGAACTTGTAGATTTTCGCTGCCTCAGCCGCGAAACCGTCGTACGCCTCCTTCAAGGCACCCGTCTTATAGTCATCTCTGGACTCCGATTTCGCTTTGTCCTTGCCCGTGTCCAAACGAATGGTGCCATCGAAGTCAGGAACCATCGACTGAAACGTTTTCGCAAGGGGACCTTTTGCCGAGGACAAAAATCCGGTCGAAGAAAAACCGCCTTCCTTCACCTTGGTCGTCCCCTCCATATAGAAGTGAAAACCGATGGCAAATCGGAGCAAAACCAAGGCGACGATGGCCATAGTACCGAGACGAGCTTTGCGGAGCAGCATAAGGGAGAGATCGTGTTGATGTCGATTTAGGTGGGGAGCGCGGCAAAGAGACTTCCTCTTACCGCTTACAAACAGCCGTCATTCACAGAGTATGTTCCAAATTCTTCCATCAGCCAAGTCTCATTCGGCATCCGTACCTGTCCATTTCCTTTTCAAAATGCAATTCCAGCAACCTTTTGGCTGCTTTCGACATGCTTTTCAAAAAACTCGCTGCTATTCTTTAAAAGGGAGCTCGCCCAACGGCGCTCGCCGACAACTGCGGACCACGGGTAGCCGCGAAAACCAAAACCGTATCCTCCTTTTCGGCGTTTTTCAATGCGGCACTACCTACGTTGCACCGGTTGCGGAAACCAACTCCCCCTCCCCACGACTTCGGACCCCGAGCCCGCAAGTTTGCCCGACCGCACAAGTTGGATGGTACGCTGCGAAAGCTGCGGCCAGGAATTCCACTTCGAAACGGACTCGGGCGAAGCGAGCCCTGACGCGAGCCCTGAACAGAACCTCGAGCTAGAACTCGAGATGGAAAGCGGCTTCCAGGAAAAAACCGAGGAAACGACCGATCTCGAATCGGTCGAAAAAGAGGAGATGCAGCCGGTGGATTGGAGCGTTCTTGGGCCGCCTACTGCGCGCCGTCGCCCTGCGGAATCCTCGGCTCTTCGAAAGATTGTGCCACCCTTGCTCGGCGGCTTGGCAGCTTTTCCGATCGCCACGGCTATCATGTGGTACGGTTTCGGTCGCGATATTGGGACGACAGGACCGACGGTGGCAAAATATGTTCCCTGGGTGGTTCCCGAAAAGCTTCGGAGGGATTCAGGTAGTTTTTCTTCTCGCGAAGCCCGGGCCGAACGGTCCACCCCCAAACGCTTGCCGACCGTTTCCAAAGGAGCCGACAGCGTTAAAGAGACCTTCGAAGTTCCATCGAACCCGCTGCCCCGTGTCGCTCCAGGACCGCTGCGAAATGCCGGTTCCGCGTCGCCCGGGTCCAATCTGCTGACTGAAAACGAACAGGAGAGCAACGCAACTGGGCAATCGGGCCGCACCCAGCCAGCAACCGCGATGGCTTCCCCCCCGCTGAGCGAAACCATTGCAAACCTTC
>JANODW010000520.1:0-11610 GCA_031412875.1 Pirellula sp.
CGACAAGCTGCCGGTGCGCACACCGTCGATCTTTAGCGTCCCCTCACCACCCAGAGGCATGATGGAGCCTTCGCCGAATTGCTTTTCGATTTGCTGCAACGTCGTCTTCAGGCTCGGCTCGCGCTTGTAAATGTTTTCCAAACCGGTGATCGGTTCTGCGGGAGGTCCCTTATCGGATTTTTTCTTGCCCTTGCTAGTAGAAGCGGCCATACTTAAAAGTCCCTTTTCTGAGTGAAACCAAAAGTTGAGAGATATAGAAGTGGTGTGCAATCGCATGTGGACAGGCATCTCTCACTAGTACCTACCCTCGATCACCCAGAGATCATTCTCGTTCGAACGTCGCATTTCCTAATGCTGACACGATGCTAACGCATTCGCGCGATGTTCACAACAAGCCCTAGGTGGCTTTCGAGGCCCACATGACTATTTTCGACACGGCTTGGACACCTTAGGTCACCAAGGGATTATTCCGCCTTTTTATTGCAAATAATCTCGCCGCGTGCTGCCGGAATGATTGCTTGCTCTAAAGATCCTGGCGCGACAAATACCAGCAACTTACGGATAACATCACGGCGATGAAAAGGAAGTTGGTCCAAATCGGTTTCCAGGGATCCGATTGCACCGTCGACAAATCGAGGTCGTTGCGATCGACAGCAATGTTTTTATTCTTCGGATTTCGAAGCACATACTCGATCGTTTCATTCACCGCAGCCGGTTTCGGATTCACCTCATAAAACGGGCTGATGATGTATCCGTAGATCATTTCCGTGACATTGGGTTTGGGTCGAAGGGCCCTGGTCGAGGCCTGCTTTTCTAAGTCCCAGAGATCTGCTTTCTTGCCCGAATGGGCAATCCACAATTTCCCTTCCGTATTGAAATGGATGGCATGTACCTTGCCAACTCCCGGATGATTGGGTTTGGTCACTTTGTCGCTCGACGTATCGAACAGCCAAAGCTGTCCCTCTGGGGATAGCATGGCCAAATTGCCACGCGTGTCGGCTTGGACTTGTTTGATCGTGACATCCCCCATTTCCTCGAGTTGTTTGCGGACGGTCATGGTCGCAATGTCGACCACGTATGGTTTCATGCCGTTGGGGCACACCAGGCAGAGGGTGTCATTGGCGCCGATGGCAGCCACCGTCTCGGACGGAATATCGAGTTGCAATTCGGCCACGCGCACCAGCGACTTTTCATTCGCTGTCCAACTGCAAAGTTTACCTCTCGAATAGGTCAGCAGATGATCAAAGGACGGAGAAGCAGCCACATCCATTGGCTTGACCATCTTCCAATCTTTAGGAGCGAGCTCTGCAAACGCCTCCGACGGGAGGCTGGCTGCGGAGTTGCCGAATAGACTTCCCACCCTATTGGCGAGCCCTGTGACAATGCTCCGCTCATCTGCGTTATTGGCAGCCGCCGGGTTGAACACGTAAAAGCCGCTTGGATTCAAAACCGCGAAGGAGTTCTTCCAAGGGATGATTTGCAACGGCTCTCCAGGAAGTTCAGGCCCGCTGTCCATCCGTCCATCTTCCCAAATTTTCGACGAAAAAGTCTTGTCGGTCGGATCCACCAAATCAGGCGTCCTCGCGAACTCCAGCTTGGCCCCTTGACCGCCCCCCATCCCGAACGGATTGAAACGAGGCCTCGCAAAGTAGATGGCTTTCTCACCGGGAAGCCAAACCGGTCCCAAAACTTTTTGTCCATCGATATCCGATCCATAAGCCGTCTTCCAAGTCTTGGACTCCTCGTCCCAGAATTGGATCCGTCCCTGCTGCGTTGCTAGCATCACCGTGTCGTTGATGGCGTAGATACGCTGCGTTTGTGGTTGCACATGCAGGAAAAAATCAAAGTAGAAATGGATAAGTCCCACTCCAAAACAGACCCCCCAAAACGCAGCCGTGATCACCACGCAAATGATCGGATTCTTCCAAATCAAACCCACGAACGCCGATACAGAATAAAAAATCATGAATGCGAAAATAAACAAAGGGATGCACCAGAGTATGCCCGTATTCCAGATCCCCAATCGCGTTCCCGCATAGACGTACAGCCCGACGAGAAGGAAGATGATATTGAACGCCACAAAGATGCAACCGCCCAAGAATTTGGTCAAAAAGAGCAGGTTCCTGGACAACGGCTTGCTGAGCAATAGGTGCAGGGATCCTGTTTGGAACATGTCCGGGATCATGGGACTAGTAATGATAATGGCGACGAACATCGCACCGATACCCAAACCAAGCCGCATGACCAGCGGAATGATCCCCGTCTCAATAAACGGCTTGATCTGCTTTTCTGTGAACGGCAACGCGGTGCCGAGTTTGAGGCCGCCATACGTAATCCACGACGCTTGCCCGAGGGCCGATTTGGTGTTGCCGGGGAACGCCAGATCGATCAAGCTGCGGTTGAGCTGCTCGAGCTCTGCAGCCGTCTTGTTTTCCTTTTCGATGAGCGGCTTGAGCTCCTTTCGGGCGTCGGCGGTCGGCCACGCTTCTTTGCTGTAGAGTTCTTTGTTGCTAAGCAATTTATTGAATGCGTTGGTCAGCATGCCGGTAAAAATTCGGCGCTTGTTGTTTTGGCGCTGCACCAAAATGCTTTGGAATTCTTCGTCGAGTTTGGCGTAGATCGCTTTTTGGGCTCGGGTCCCTTTGCCGGCCGATGCGGCTGCCAAGTTATCTAAAATGACTCTCGGATTTTCGATGTCCGCAAAGGTGAACGCGTAGCTTTCCCCTTGCGATATCGACAACGGAAACAATGCGGCAAGCAGCAGCGTCCACGCGGCCAGCAGGATCCAAAGGACCTTCGAACGGACGGACTCTTGAAAACTGTCGTAGAGGACAGCAAGGTAAGGTTTCATTAGAATTACTTGAACGGATTGGGTTCTGAGGGGGTGGAGGAATTCGCGGCGCTGACGATACTCATGAAGACTTGCTCCAGGCTTGGCCGGAACCGTTGCATCCGATAGATGCTGATCCCGTTTTCGCGCAAGCGATCGACCACGCGATCCACGTTGGCTTGTTCTGTGGCATCGATTTCAAATCGCTGCACGGCTTCAAATCGCTGCACGGCGGTGGAATCGCCCCCGTCGAGCACCGTCGTGAAGTCGCGAATTGCACAATCATGAGTGACTGCTTGAATGCGCTCCGCTGGGCCGATGGCTTCAATGGTGACCGTCGCTTTGCTCGCATGCGGATGATTCTCGATCAAGGAATCGATCGTTCCAATCCCTCGCAATTTGCCGAGGGCCATGATCGCGACCCGGTCGCATACCAATTCGACTTCCTGCAAGATATGGCTGTTGAGAAAGACCGTCTTGCCTCGCTCTTTGAGCTGTTCCAGCACATTCCGAATTTCTTGACGACCCATCGGGTCCAGCCCATCGGTAGGCTCGTCAAAGACCATCAAGTCGGGGTCGTGCAACATGGCCTGAGCCAGACCCAGCCGTTGACGCATCCCCTTGGAATAACGCCGCACCGGTTCGTGCTCGCGACCCTTCAAACCTACGATTCGCCAAAGCTCTTCCTCGCGTGAGCGGATTTGAGAATCATTCATTTCGCTGAGCCGGCCATAAAAATAGAGCGAGCTACGGCCCGTATGGTGCCGTGGAAATACGAGGTTTTCGGGCAAGTATCCGATCTTTCGTCGAGCCGATTTGCTTCCCGCAGGCATGTCGAGAACCGTTGCGGAACCTTGATTGGGATGCAGGATCCCAAGCAATACCTTGATAAGCGTTGTTTTCCCCGCGCCGTTGGGGCCTAGCAGACCGAACACCTCGCCCCGATGGACCGAGAGCGATACATGGCTAAGCGCTGGATGGACCTTTCTGAAAACCAATCCTTCGGTATACGTTTTGGAAAGGTCGGTGACGTCGATGGCCTTGGCCGTTGATTGCATGAAGTCTTTCAGAACAAAACTGCGTTGCAGGTATGAGGACTCTGGATCTCGATCACGATTCTAACCGATAGAATTCGTCGCGTGGGCTCCCCCACGTTTCTACCATCCTCGTTTTCTGTTGCCGACCCCAACGTTTCGACAGGTGGGAACGAATCTTGGAAACGCGCGATCGGTTTCTTGGTTTTGTATCCAAAACCAGCGGTTTCTGGCGGAGGAAATCGCACGTTTGCAACATTCTAGGAATCCAACGCGCGGGACTATCCATATTTGGGCAAAATCCTGATAAACTGAGAGGCCGCGGCGCCGGTCAGATTTGGGACGGCGACCCGCGATGTACCCTACCCCTACACGATTGATTTGCATGTACCTCAGGCTAGCCAAACGTTTGCTTCTGGAAACCGACAAGCGGCTGCTATTCAAACTCGCCTACCTCGCGGGTTTCAAAGGATTGCGAAGCGTTCAAAAACATAAGTCACGGTTGAAGCGGGGGGAGTTCTTTCCGCCGTTTCTCTACATCTCGATTATCAATACCTGCAATTTGCGATGCCAAGGTTGCTGGGTCGACGTCGCCGCCAAACAGACCAAAATCGATTTCGCTGCGATGAACAAAACCCTCACCGAAGCCAAAGCGATGGGCAATGCGTTCTTCGGCATCCTCGGTGGCGAACCGTTCATGCACAAGGAATTGCTCGACATTTTGGCTGCCCATCCCGACGCCTACTTCCAAGTGTTCACAAACGGGCATTTCATCACCGACGAAGTGGCCAAGCGCCTTCGGCAACTCGGAAACGTTACCCCTCTGATCAGCGTCGAAGGCTCGCAAATCGTCAGCGATACACGCCGCGGTCGCGATGGAGTCCTGAGCAAGACCATGGAGGGACTACAGAACTGCCTCAATAACAAAGTGATGACTGGCGTGTGCACCAGTGTTTGCAAAAGCAACATCGACGATACTCTCCAAGATCTTTGGGTCGATCGACTGGTCGAAATGGGCGTCATGTACTGCTGGTTTCACGTCTTCCGAGTGGTCGGACCGGAGAGCTCCCCGGAGTTGGCATTGGATACCCAAGACCTCGCCCGCGTCCGAGAATTTGTCGTCAGTACCCGCGTCAAAAAACCGATCATCGTCATCGATGCTTACCACGATGGACAAGGACGCGCTCTCTGCCCAGCCGTCACCGGATTCACTCACCACATCGGACCAGGAGGCCACATCGAACCGTGTCCCATCATCCAGTTGGCCAAAGAATCCATCCACGACGGCCGCCCACTCAAAGAAGTCTTTCAAGAAAGCGAATTCCTGAGAGATTTCCGAGAAACCGTTTCGAAACATACTCGCGGATGCGTCGTCCTGGAACGTCCTGACCTGCTAGAATCCCTTGCAGCCAAACATGGTGCTAAGGACTCCACCATCCGTCAAACTGCCCTCAAAGAAATCGCCGCGATCACCCCTCGACGCAGCCAATACGTGCCCGGCGCCGAAATACCCGAACGTTCCTGGGCCTACCGGCTTGCGAAATGGATCGCGTTCCACGACTACGGAACCTACACCAGAAACTTCAACCCAAAAGATTGGGTCGATCCAGACGCGACCCTACCGTCTGCCGCTACCGGCGATTCCAATGCATCCTGTTGCAACGAACCTCGTTTGTATTCTCCCTCCCTTCCTACCCAAACTCCCACCTTACCACGATGAAAAAAAATATTGCTTCGGTTGGCTCTTTTTTCCTTATCGCCGCTTCGCTCGTCGCCGGATGGAGCAGCCGCACCCAGGCTGACGACGTCCAATTGTTCAACGGCAAAGACTTCAGCAACTGGCACGGTCGCTCCACCACCGATCCAGCCAAATGGGATAAAGTTCCAGCGGAACAAAAAGCCAAATGGGATCAAGAAATCAAAGACCATTGGAAGATCGATGGAGATGTCATCGTCAGCGATGGACACGGAGCGTTTTTGACCACCAACCAAGAGTTTGGTGACTTTGAATTTTCATTCGACTATTGGATCGTGCCCACCTCGGATTCAGGCGTCTACCTGAGAGGTGTTCCCCAAGTCCAGATTTGGGATCCGGACGCGGAAAACAACAAAGCGAACGGCAACGCAAAAGGGAGCGGAGGTCTCTGGAACAATCCCCCAGGGTTCGGCGGCAAAGATCCCCTTGTTCGCGCAGACAAACCCGTTGGACAATGGAACGCCATGCGCATCCGACTGATCGGCGAACGCTGTTCCGTTTGGCTCAACGATATCTGTGTGGTCAAACATGAACGACTCGCCAATTACTTTGCCAAAGGTGAGCCGCTCTACGCAAAAGGCCCCATCCAATTGCAAACGCACGGTGCTGAAATCCGATGGCGAAACCTGAAGCTGAAAGAATACAGTGCTGAGGAAGCCAACCAATTGCTCCGAACCGCCGAAGACGAATCGCTCACCACGTCGACTAACCCACCGACCAACTCCGAGCGATTCACGTCGCTCTTTAATGGCAAAGACCTAACAGGATGGAAGGGCGCTATCAACAATTACTCCGTCGTCAACGGAACGATCCAGTGCCAAGCTGGAAAAGGTGGTACGCTCGTCAGCGAAAAAGCCTATAGCGATTATGTGATGCGAGTCGATTTCTTGCTGCCTCCTGGCGGCAACAATGGTCTGGTCATGCGATATCCTAGCCAAGCCGAAATCGATGCGATGCCCAAAGAAAAACGCTCCGACGATGGTGCCTACGTCGCGATGACCGAATTGCAAGTTCTCGATGACGGCCATCCTAAATACAAGACCCTCGATCCCCGACAAGCCCACGGCAGCGCCTATGGAATTGCGGCCGCCAAACGCGGATTCTTGCGACCAACCGGCCAATGGAATCACGAAGTCGTCACCGTCTCTGGCTCCACTATCATCGTCGAACTCAACGGCACTCGTATCTTGGAAACAGACGTTTCGAAGGTTACCGAATACATGGCTAATAGCCCCCACCCTGGCAAGGACCGCAAAAGTGGTCACGTCGGTTTTGCTGGACACAACGACCCTGTCCAGTTTCGCAATATTGATATCCGCTCGATCGCAAAGTAAATTTTTTCTATGATTGATTTCCAGTGTCGCTGCATTGGTGCAGCCCTCGTTGTTTTCACCTGCCTCAGCACCCTTCTCGCCCAGGATCCGGAACGCGTCTTCCCCGTCAAAGATTCGGCTGCAACCAGCCCGGAGCAGATGAAGAAGTATACGGAATTGATCGAGCATACCAATGCAAAGATCGACATGATCCCCATACCTGGCGGCAAGTTCACAATGGGTTGCCCCGATTCGGATCCAAACAAAAATCCTGACGAAGGGCCCGTGCGTACGGTGGAGGTCTCCCCCTTTTGGATGGCCAAATGCGAGATGACTTGGGATGCCTACGACGTGTGGATGTCGGACTTGGATGTGTTCTCTAGAACCGTCAACAAAGTCCAAGCCACTCCGCGCGACACGATCGCAGATGAATTTCAAAAAAGCCAACCAACCAAACCTTATTGCGACATGTCCTTTGGGATGGGCAAGCGTGGCTTTCCCGCCATTTGCATGACCCAACACGCCGCTCGCATCTATTGCAAATGGCTTTCCGCAAAGACCGGTCGTTACTACCGATTGCCGACCGAAGCCGAATGGGAATATGCTTGCCGCGCCGGCACGAATACGGCTTACTCGTTCGGCGATGACGCAAGCGAACTCGGCGAGTACGCTTGGTTCGAGGACAACGCAGGCGAAGGCTACCATTTGGTGGGCCAGAAAAAACCCAACCCTTGGGGCTTGCATGATATGCATGGAAACGTCGCGGAATGGGTACTGGATCAGTACACCCCCGACGGCTATCCAGTCAATCTATTGAAAACAACCAATCCCTTGTTGATTCCCAAGACACTCTACCCTCGCACGGTCCGGGGCGGAGGTTGGGACAAATCGGCTGCGCAATGCCGCACCTTTGCTCGCGAAGGCTCGTCGGAGGACTGGATTTCTCAGGACCCCCAAATACCCGTCAGCATTTGGTATTTGACCGACGCACTTCATGTCGGCTTTCGCGTGGTCCGTCCCCTTCAAGAACCCAGCGACGAAGAAAAGAAAGCGTACTGGGAAGCTTCCGAGCCAGTCATGAAAGAACGTCCCGTTCCGCTCGAACGGTAATTGGTAAACGCACCGACTATACTACCCCAAACTGAACCATCCTTTCCTTCAGCCCTTCATCAGAGATCCATTATGTCCCACCTAGAAAACACTCCCTCAAACGATGCGAGCCGACGCACCTTTCTCAAGACCACCGGTGTCGCAGCTACCGCCGGCGCGATTGCCTCCAACCTATCCCGCAGTGTTCACGCGGGCGAAGACAATACGATTCGTGTTGCCCTCGTAGGCTGTGGAGGACGGGGCTCCGGCGCAGCCGCCAACGCCCTCACAGTAACCAATGGACCCATCGAATTGGTTGCCATGGCGGACGTCTTTGACTACAAACTAAAAAGCTGCTACGAAAGCTTGAAACAACAATTCCCGGACAAAGTCAAAGTTTCTCCGGACAAACAATTCGTTTCCTTCGATGCTTATAAAAAGGCAATGGATTGCTTGCGCCCAGGCGATGTCGTCGTGATGACCACTCCGTGCGCGTTCCGCTGGGTGCAATTCGAGTACGCAATCTCCAAAGGACTCAACGTCTTCATGGAAAAGCCAGTCACCGCCGACGGACCCACCAGCCGACGCATGCTAGAGCTCGGCAAGCTGTCGGTCGCCAAAGGACTCAAGGTCGGGGTCGGGCTAATGTGCCGCCACTGCGACGCGCGACACGAGTTGCATCGTCGCATCCAAGGGGGCGAAATTGGAGATATCCTGTTGATGCGAGCCTATCGTATGGCCGGAGAAACCGGATCCGCTGCGACCCAAAAGAAACCCGCCGATATGAGCGAGTTGATGTACCAAATCAATCGGTTCCACGCTTTCCTTTGGGCTAGCGGCGGCGCCGTCAGCGACTTCCTCATCCACAATATCGATGAGTGCTGCTGGATGAAAAACGCTTGGCCAGTCAAAGCCATCGCAAGCGGCGGTCGACACTACCGCAACGATTGCGTCGATCAAAACTTCGATACGTACTCGATCGAGTACACGTTCGAGGATGGGGCCAAGTTGATGGTCAATGGCCGAACCATCCCTGGCTGCAAAGATGAATTTGCCAGCTACGCACACGGCACCAAAGGCTCAGCCGTCATTTCCACTTCCTCGCACTCGCCAGCCAAATGCAAAATCTATAGCGGACAGACTTTTGCAAAGGCGAATTTGCAATGGCAATTCCCACAACCGGAAACAAGCCCTTATCAGCTCGAGTGGAACCATCTCATTGCTGCCATCCGCGACAACGAGCCCTACAACGAAGTCGAGCGCGGTGTTCAAGCGTCGGTAGTCACCAGCATGGGCCGCATGGCAGCCCACACCGGAGTCGAGGTCACTTACAACCAGATGCTCAACTGCGAACACGAGTTTGCCCCTGGCATCGAAAACATGACCTACGACAGCCCTGCACCGGTGCTTGCGAACAAGGATGGAAAGTATCCCGTACCGCAACCCGGAATCGTAACCGATCGCGAATACACCTAAGACGCAAAACGCTGTCGGTTTAAAGCGACCACACCTTCACTTACAGCCCACCGTGGGTCGCAGCCCATAGTGGGTCGCTTTTGCCGAAAGCGACTCTGCACCACTCCCATCTCCACAAAGACACAAAAACGCTTCTAATTCTGTGTCTATTGAAAAGAGCTAGCTCAGGGGGACGCAACTTTTGCGGAGCAAAAGGCGACTATAAACTCAGAACGCTTCCAAAGCTTCGATGGAACACCGCATGGCTTGGTCCGCTGCAATAATTTCATGAACCGCCCATTTGGCATCGTTCGCAGGCATGAGATAACGAGGACCTCGGACCGATCGGACTTCGCTTTCCATCTCATCTAATCGCGTACTCATATTCAATGCTTCGACCCAAGGCTTGCTGCAATCCTCCCAAAGGACGGTCATCGGATCGGGCGAAGCGACCGCGGCGATTGTCAGTTTGGCCGCTATTCCTTCCGAAACTGGCATGCGAAACTCTGGCGCAACGATTTGCTCTGCGCTCGCGATGCCCCAGTGCACTGTCAGATCGCTTGGGAGTTTTACTTTGGAGAACTCCGACTGTATGTGCGACAAACCAGAGGGGTCTGGGCAGAGGACTTGAATAAACGATCGGCTCCTCTTCGATGCTTGCAGATGAGCATGCAACTGTGCGATGCTCCAACCGGTCACCGGTTCGACCCAGTCTGACGCAATCTCCATGGCAGGCTCAATAACGAATGTCCGCATGCACATCCTTGGATGGGGGACTTTGAGATGCGGCGTCCATATTCGCTGCTGGCCATACAGCAAGAGATCGACATCGATCCGACGCGCTTCCCAACGATGCTGGCGCTGGCGCCCCAGTGCCGTCTCGATCGCTTGAATGGTCTCCCAAACTTCCCAGACCGAGCGATCGGTATGGATGGCTGCAACAGCGTTCAGGAAATCGCCTTGCCCACCCGGCCCTCCCACGGGAGGTGTGCGATAGAGTTGGCTCAGTTGAAGATTCGACTTGCCGAAGGCATCTTGCAGGAGGCGATTGGCCGCACCCATCGATTCGCGAACGTTGCCGAGGTTTGCACCAAGACTAATAAGGGTTCTCGGCATCCGGGGGCATTTCTATTGCTTTTTGGCGGACTCTAATTTGTCTACAAACCAATTCACAGTCGTCTTGGAACTGTCGTATTTTTGACTATTTTTTCGGACGAAAAGATAGTACTCGGGCGCAACAGTTTGCCCGTCATCCTTGTAGATGATCTTGTAGGTATGTCCCGAGGCGTTTGGGAATTCCGCCACCACGCCCACAAACACCCACTTGGGCGGCGTTTTGCGATTGCGAATTTCGATATGCGCGAAATCTTCGGTGAGTCGCTTCATGGCTCGCTTGGTGGGCGAGTCGGAACCGGGGGGGCCTTCGTCCAATTCGGGCGGGAAGCCGACCAAGTAGAAAACTTCTTTCAATTTGTCTTTGGAAAGATTATCGAGATACACCTCTGCAATTTTTCGAACTTGCTGTAAGTCCGAATTGGTTTCCAACCCCCGATACAGGATCGCATACGAAGCGGTCGTTGTGCCGACGGACACCGCCACGAACGCGAGTATTTTGGAGAGCATGCTGACCTTAAATCGCTTGGCGGTCAGCAACGCGACAGCACCCACCACCGCTCCCACAAAAGGAACCGGAAGCATTTGAGTGTATTGGATCGAAAAAAGACCCGCCATCGCGAGCAGAAACCCACACAAAGCCATCAGAGAAAAATTGGTGGTTTCTCGTGCTTCTTCAGCCTCGGCGCTTAGGAAAACTTCGCTCATAGGTACGGATTGGGTTGAGAGTTCGCAGGGGTGCTGGATGGAGGAATTAAGATAGCCACAAATTCGCAGATGAGCTAGCAACGATTGCGCGACGCAAATCAAATTTACGTCGGATGGGCCCGGTGTGGACCTGCGAAGAACCACTGCGATTTCAGCCGGCGTCTGTGTTTTAGTAGCGGCAGGGCTCGCACCCTACCGCGAACAACGGTCGTGAGATGTGGCGTACGCGTGCAAAGTCATCTTGGTTCGAGGAATCAAAAAACGCCAAAACGACGCTTCCCTCCCCACCCACGACGTTGATTGATTTTTTCC
>JANODW010000521.1:0-3138 GCA_031412875.1 Pirellula sp.
CCGCCGCGGTCGGGACCGGCGCTGGATGGGTTAAACATCGACTGCATTTGGCCGATGAGGAGCCGATTGTCCGACAACGCGCCGTGCAATTTATCAAATCCATCATCGATTGCGCTGCAGAACTGAACGCACCTGCAATCGTCGGCTCCATGCAGGGAAGATCGAGCCAAGCTGTCAAACGCGTGGTGGCAAACGACTATCTCCGCGAAGGCCTCCAGGCACTTGCCCAGCACGCCTCTCAGTATGGATTGCCGCTCCTGTTCGAGCCGCTAAACCGATATGAGACCGATCAGGCCAATACGCTCGAGCAAGCGTTAGCGGTGGTTGGCGATATCCCAAACGTTCGGCTGCTCGCCGATCTCTTCCATATGAATATCGAGGAGGCAAACGTCGCGGACGCCATTCGCCACGCCGGAAAATCGATTGGACATGTCCATTTTGCAGACTCCAATCGAATGGCCATGGGAATGGGGCATCTCGATATCGCACCGGTCATTCAAGCCCTCGTCGACATAGGCTATAGCGGCTTCTTGAGCGCCGAAGTATTTTCGAAACCGGATGCTCAAACAGCCGCCGAGCAAACGATCCATGCATTTCGCAATGTTACAAAAGCCCCATCGGAATAGACGCGTCGGATCGCCGTTTTACTTGGCCGGTGTTCCTGCGGCCGGTGTTCCTGCGGTGGGCGCTGCGGTGGGCGCTGCGGTCCCAGGAGCATCGTCCGGCGCGGGCGTCGCACCAGGCTCGTTGCTGTTGTCATAGCCAGGTGGGTCGCGGAAGGCAGGCATCCCGCCCGGATCCGCAGGAGAATTGGGATCCTTCTTCTCCAGCTTCTCCTTGCGAGCTAGCTCGGTTTGCGCATTGACCTTCGCTTGCTCCTGCAGGTACATCACGTAAGTCATCAGCTTGGGGCCAGCGTCAAAATAGTAAGCAACAAAACCTGCTAGGACGGTACCAAAGATCAACGGAAAAGAAGTCGATCGCCTTTTTTTATCCGCCGGGGGATTGTTGGAAGTTTCGTTGGAATTCATGCTAAACTCGTCCTAAAAATAATTACCATTCTGCGTGCCCAAGTGACATTCGCACAGTTTGGCAGCGCCGTTTGGGCTTGTCAATTGTGGTCACTCGCCGCGCGAAACTCTTTTCCTAACCGCATCGCCACCAATGAGATTTTTTGAGTTTGCCCTCGTTACCCGTCCTGCCGTTCTGTTTTCCGTCCTTCTAACCGCCACGTTTTTCGCAACGGAAATAAACGCCGACGAACCGGTCGCAAGTGAGCAGAAAACGGCAGGCGAAAAATTCAAGAGTGTCTCGGTTCTCGCGAATATGCCCGCTGACCAGATGGGCAAAGTGATGAACATTATGTCGGCCTCTCTCGGGGTGAACTGCGGGCACTGCCACGAAGGGACCAACTTCGCCAAAGACTCCGTCGGTCAAAAAGAACTTGCGAGAAAGATGCTCTCGATGACGTTTGAACTGAACGAACGCAGCTTCGGCGGAGAACCCAAAATCACATGCAATACATGCCATCGCGGCCAAGCTCGTCCTGCTTCGACTTTGTCCCTAGACCCTCACCCGCCCGGTCCGAGCGCCGCCGCCTCCTTCACCCATCCCAGCACCGACGAAATTTGGGCGCGATACCTTGCAGCGATTGGGGGCAAGGATCGCGTCGCGGCACTCAAAACGCGGCATGTCATCGCCAATCGAGTAGAACCCAACGGAAAACGCGAACCCGAAGAACTCTGGCAAACCGCCCAAGGTAAATCGCGCATGGTCACGCAATATGGCACCCTCGCCGTTGTAGAAGGCTTCGACGGGGACCAAGCTTGGAAAAGGGCCAATGACAGCGGCATTGCACTCAAGCCTGATGAAGCAGAACAAATCCGTTCCGAAGCGATCGTCGCATTCGGAATGCAAACGGTCTCACACTACCGCGAGCTAAGTTATCAAAAAGGTGATCGCGTCCAAGATCGCGACTGCCACGTATTGGAGGGGAAAATCGAAAGCCACGGGAACGAACGATTGTTCTTCGATGTCCTGAGTGGACTGCTGTTGAGGCGAATCGCATCGGTGCCTACCATTCTCGGTCCCTTTGAATATCAAGTGGATTACCAAGATTATCAGGAGTTTGGAGGAGTGCTTCAACCTACAAAACTTCGTTTTGCAGTCCCTAACATCTCATGGACTCGCCAAGTTTCCTCGATCGAAACCAACATCGACCTGGACGAGTCGCAGTTTCGCCTGCCATATAAGAGCCCGTAGGTCGCACTTGCCGGGTGCGACTTTCAGCACTGGTCCATGCTGCCGAGTTGCTTTCGGCAAAAGCAACCTACGGAGTGTTACTTGCAGAATGGATAGATCCCGACATGGCCGGCCAATCCAGCTTTCACAGGATTGTTTCGAATGTAACGTATGATTTTGACATCTTCTTCGTCGCTCCGCGACCAATGATCAAACCATTCCGATTGCCAAAAGCGTTTACCGTCCCATTGTGTGTTGATCCTAGTCGCTTGATGTCCAGTCCAACGCTTGAACTCCTCAAGCTCGTTCTTTAACGACTTTTGGTTATTGAAATCAAAGAATAGATGAATATGGCTGCGCATAATTGCGAACGAAAACATCTCCCATACGCCGCGCTGTTGGCGATGTTCGATTGACTCGATCATCATCTCGCAGAGATCGGTATTGCGAAAATGAGTCACAGAAGGAGCGCGGTCTAACCAACGCTCCATTTCCCTAAAGATTGCGCGACTGAGCAGCAAGTGCCGATCGGCTTCGTCATTGTCGATTTCGCGGATCGTTTTCATACTCTTTTCGATTAGCGACTCCATCCGTTCACGGGCAACTTGCGGGACAGCACCTCGCAATTGGATCGTTACGAAGTACCTTCCATTTTCGACTTGCCAGTGAGGCAAATGCCCATTCCAGAAATGGAGCGTCTTGGGGCGTCGCGTCGCCATAGGATCACGCTTAGCAAGGGAGAAAACGACATCTTTTCGAAGAGAGAATTTTAGCTATGAGTCATGGAGGTGGGTTGTGACTGTCTGCAGTGAACCTTCATTTCTGAGCAGCTTTTTGAATACGGATGACCGACGACGCGACCGTAGGTCGCACCTGCCGGGTGCGACTTTCAGCACT
>JANODW010000522.1:0-1845 GCA_031412875.1 Pirellula sp.
AAAGGCGACTATGGAACGACTCGGCAGGGAGGTTACTTTGGTATGCGATGGATTGCTCGGTCGAGAACATTTTTGGTGATGCGTTGGACGCGTGCATCGGGTCCATGAGGTCGGCTCCAATGCGACCAAGGCAGCGTATGGCCAGGTGGCGACGATAGCCCTTGCACCCAGAAGATACTTGATGCGTTGAACACTGTATTGCCCTTGGGACCTAAATACACCGTGGCGGTCCATTGCTGCGGTGTCTCACCACTCACCCAGGCAGTGCCCGTACCGACAATTTCTAGTCCGGGGATGCCGGCCGGGTCGCCGTGATATTCCCAACCGACCAAGCCGGGTATCTTGTCACCGTTTTTCATCCCCGTACCCTCGAATATCCAATGCTTGGCATTGGTGCAGATCCAATCCCCTCCACCATTGACCGGTTCCACGTTTCTGGCACCCATTAATAAACCCTCGTCCGGGCCGAGTTCAAGAAAAGGGCCATGATCTTTCATGCGTTCTTGGGCAACTCGGCGGTCACCCCCGTACGGGCCGCCGCGAAACATGATACGGTTCGGTCGGCCGTCTGCTCCAGCTCGCATAGGAGTTACCCAACATACGCTGTTGCCGGACAGAAAAAGCAAATGGACCCCTTCGTCCCGCATTTTTTCTACACTGCGGAATTGACGTATATCCCAATACTCATCGTGGCCCACACTGAGGAATGCGCGACTCTTGAGTCCACGGTCCGGCGAAATCATATCGCTGTTGCAAACATACGAAACATCGTACCCTTGTTGCTCAAGCCAGTATGCCAGCGGGAACTCGAGAGGCAGATACTCGCCCGCCCCCACCGTCAGCGGATCATTTACCACGCTATCGAATTGCGCTTCGCGTCCATAGGGTCTATCAAAACTAACGTCAGCCCACGGGCCTTGGCCTCCCTTGGGGTGGGTGTACACCGAATAGTGACTGGGCCACCTATTGTAGGCTTGCCAAGTATTATCGGAGACTTGAAACAAGATATCGCAAACCCGATCGTCTGTGACGACAAAGATGACATAGCTTTGCCAATACGGTTCTGAATCCGTTTGAGGGATCGTGGTCATGCGGCCGAGATACACTCCGCTTATCCAGTCGTTTGGGATGGCAAGCGTGTGGGTCGTCGTCCATTGGCATGCGTGCAGATCGCGTTCACCGGGCGAGGGTGTCGGCTGCGTGGTCGCAAGCAATGGTCCAATCGACTTCATCAATCGCGCCCCCGCGCCCCCATAATAGCCAGTCCTGAAAATTTCGAGCTGGAATGCTCGAGAGGGATTTGCGGAAACTTTGATGTCAATCGTCTCCCCAACGCGAACACTCTGACGCGAACAGTAGCCCTCGATCCATGGTGAACGGTATTTGCCCCCGTCCACACGCACACGGGTCAGTTGCCAATCGGTTGCGCCTGCCAAAGCGTTTTCGGCAACAATCAAGTTCCCGCCCACTTGCGGCTCCGACGCTTGGAGCGGCTTGCTTGTTGCGAATAGGGCTGCGACAATTAAGAAAATCGGGATGCGCATAGACGACTCCGTGGATCAAGTGTTTTCGTGATTGTACTCTCTAGCCAGCAGGACCAAGATGATTCCGCTAAAGCGTTCCTGTAGTTTTGTTGGCTCGCTTGCAGCGTTGGCTTTCGTACTGGGTTTGTCCGGAACGGGTTGGGTTCAAGAGCCGATTCGAAAAGGGACCACGGAAGATCGACTGCGAGCCACGGTCAAGCACCTCAGCGAAACCATAGGCGAGCGAAACTTGCGCAAGCCAGCTAGTTTGTCCCAGGCTGCCGATTACCTTCAAAAAACCATGGAGGCGATGGACTACTCG
>JANODW010000523.1:0-5535 GCA_031412875.1 Pirellula sp.
AACGACTCTGGCGTACCTGCAACTCGCTTGAAGATCTTGCCGAATCGTTTCACCACGTCGCACCATAACTCGCCGGACAAGCCGATCCGCTCCAATATGGCCGGTTGCGTAAGATGACGTGCACATGGTTGCCAGTCCCCGCAAACGAGAAACAGGCAAGTCCGAAGCGAGCAACCAGTTCTTGCAGGCGATTTCGAATCCAAGTCCGCCGATGCTCGAAGGATTTGCCAGAGACTGGGTCCGCTTCACCAAGCCAAGCCCTGCGAACTGTTCTCTGAACTGAACGAAAGGCTCCGATTTCATTTGGATCGAAGATATCCCGACAATTTTACCTCGCCATGGATGGATCACTTTCATGGAACTGCCTAGCGAAACAAGGATTCAAGCAACGACGCCTGAATTCTAGTAAAACCGCAATGCTTGGGTGATCGATTCGATGGACGGCAATATAGTATCATTGGGAAATGAAACTCAATCCTTCCGATGCCGAGGTAATTCTATGAATTTGCGATGGCCTGTTCTCATCATGTTCTTTTTGCTTGGTTTCGCGTGGCAAAACGATGCTCTCGGCGACAAGCCCAACATCTTGCTCATGCTGAGCGACGATCATAGCTATCCGTTTGTAAGTTGCTACGGAGATTCCAATGTTCGGACTCCGACCCTGGATCGCCTCGCTCAGGAAGGCATTCGTTTTCATCGATTCTTTACGGCCTGCCCACAGTGTGTCCCTTCCCGTGCAGCCTACATGACTGGCCGTTCGGCCGTTGCGGCTCGCATGACCCGATTTTCTTCGCCACTACCCAGAGACGAGATAACCCTTCCCGAATTGCTCCGATCGGAGGGAAACTACTACACAGGCATCTGTGGCAGAGGTTTTCACCTCGATGGCTCGGCGGGCAAGGGACAACAAACGGTTGATCTCCTAGGTAAAAACGAAATGCGGACCTTCAAAGAACGTGTCGATTTCCTAGAAGGGTCGCCCGATACCGGCGTCTCGAAAAAACTCTCGCTGTTTTTGGATAGCAAGCCCGCAAACAAACCGTTCTTTATGTGGGCGAATTTTAGCGATCCGCATCACGTCTGGAACGCTCCCAAAGAACTTCGCCCGGACCCCAGTTCCCTCAAGCTTCCCGCTCACTGGCCAGACCTACCCGGCATGCGCGAACAACTAGCAGACTATTGCGCGGAAGTGAATCGATTGGATCAATCGGTAGCTGCCGTCATCAAAGTTCTCGAAGCTCGTAAATTGCTCGATACAACGATCATCGTCTTTGCGGGTGACAACGGAGCGGCGTTGCCGCATGGCAAAGGTTCCCTATACGATCCTGGATCGAACGTCCCGTTAATCGTTCGTGGTCCGGGAATCAAAAACGTAGGGAGTGAGTCGAGAACTTTGCTCAGCAACGAGGATATCGCTCCGACCCTCTTAGAATCGGCGGGAGTCAAGCCCGCGTTAAAGATGAGCGGCAAGAGTTTCTGGCCACTTCTCGTGGACGGTACTTACGAGCCGCGTAAGCACATCTTTGTGGAGCGAGGTCCGCATGGCTCCGCTCCGGTTACCGTCGGGATGGCGAGTAGCGGCTTTGATCTGTCCCGAGCCGTGCGAAGCGAAAAGTTTAAGTTCATCTACAACTGCACGCCATGGATTCCCTATAGCCCTGTCGATTCGGCCGGTGGGGCAGCTTGGACTCAAATCAAGGAAGCATACAACGCGGGCAAACTAGCAATGGGTGTCCGCGCCACTTACTTCCAAACGCCGCGCCCCGTGTACGAGTTATACGATTTGGACAATGATCCGTCCGAGCTGAACAATGTGGTAGGAAGTCGGGAGCATGCGAAAGTTGAAGACGAACTGCGAATGGCCATGTGTGAAAAGATGATCGTTGATTTCGACTACCTACCCTTGCCAGAGATGCTGTCGGAATCATCGCGAGCCCAACAAGCTGCCAACGACCGAACCAAATGACTGAGACTAATGGTGAATGGGGTTGATAGGCAAGCAGGGACGAGCGTGCTGCATGTGGATGCAATAGCAATGTTGTCCACCCTGGCTCGTGTGTTTGAACGCTGTGTCTCCGTGACTCTGTGTGCAACTACCTACTCGAGAAATGAACCATGAAGATCAACGAAATTTCCGGCATCATTGTCGATGCAGCCTTCAAAATCCATACCGCCTTGGGACCCGGACTGCTGGAAAGCGTCTATGAAGAATCACTTTCTTCACTGAAGTTTGCTATAACGGTGATCCGTTCTCAACGCTGATCCGAGAATCGCGGAACGGGTCCGATGTTACTCTAGATCGCGGCGAAGGGACCACTGCTGCGTACTCATCTTCGAAATAGACCAACGCCGAAGCAGATTTGGAGTCGCTTCCGGCATAAGCGACCTACGGACACAAATCCCATCGGCTTGCCCGAAGGATTGTTAGTTTTTTCGCTACATGCTGCGGGCGGCTTAAAACGAAGCAACTCAATGCGGAACTGGGTTGACGTGCAAATACGCATGGGCAAGAAAGGACGGTGCAACGAGCCGATATTGCATCCGTTAGGTTCATACGCAACATCGACTCGAGATGGCCATTCGCCTTCCAGTTCAGGGGACTGCGTCCTCCCAAGTGTGTGGTGTTGAATTTAAAATTGATTTCGAGCAGAATATTGTCTCGGTTTTATACATGATGTTTCCTAAATCAACGCAAATCAGAAAAGGTCGATGTGATGGCACGCGATGAAGACGATGACGATGGCTTGCCACCGCTAGGCGAAAATACGGACAAGTTCCTGGATCAGGCCAAGAAGGGGCAGGCACGGAACTTCTTGTTGGTTTGCAAGGGAAACAAGGTCAAGTATTTGGCGGTCCGAAAAAAACCCGTCAAAAAGAATGAGCTAAATGAAGCCAAGAAGGCAGGATATAAAGGGGAAGGCTACTTCGGCGTCATCACTGGCAAGGGGATGGAGTTGGTCTTCAATCTGTCTGCCGCAGACGGGTACACTGCGGAGCCAGTGAAGGACAAAATCCTCAAGGATTTTCTCGAGGAAAAGGCAGACTTTAAGTGTAAGCCGACGATCGCGATTGTCGCGACCCTTCCAGCCGTACCGTTCGATGAAGAGGATCTGTCGCATCCCTTGATCGCTCGGTTTATTGCCATGGGGGAGCAGATCTCCAAGGTTTTAGACGTTCGACCAGAGGCGGAAGCGGAGTTGACAAAAACGGTAACTGAGATTCGCCTCCTTCTACAAGACGGTGAGTTCAAGGTGGCGGATCCGCGTGTAGCTGCTTTAGACGTGCGTCTTCAAGAGTTGCTTAACGGCGAACAGGCAAAGTCGCCAGCATCTGCTCCGGCTGCGCAGGCCGTGGATAACGATGCATTGAAACTGAAGTTGCAAGCGGCCTTGAATAAACTTGTGCCGCAATTGAAGCAAGCGGTGGTGACCTACCCTGAAAAGAAGGTGGAATTGCTTACGCCGGTTGCGCAGATTAAGAAGCAGATGGACGCCGGCGAGCTTGACGAGGCAAAGCAAGGAATCTTGGCAGTTGGGCAGCTTCTTAAGTCCCTCATATCTCAAACAGGAACCACCGCGCCTCCATCCCAGCAAACAACCACTCCAGCCCAGGCCGCGGCGACGTCGACAGAGACGTCGACAGAGACGTCAACAGAATCGTCCGGACCGAGTTTCGTCAACATGCAGCGGTCCCGTCTCGCTTGGGTGCAGACCCGACAGAAGGTGAAAGCGGAATTGACCAAGTTGGAGGACAGCATTCTGGCAGAGTTCAAGAGCGAAGCCGATTTCTCGGATATTCAGCGCGATGTGCGTCGCTTGGACGCCGTGCTGACTGTGCTCGACGAGGAACTCGTCGATCTCTTGGACGATGCCCTCAATGCCGCAGATCCGGCGGAGCGCAAACGGCTGCATTTGGCGGCGCGCAAGCAAATGCAAGCCTATAGGGACTATGTCGCCAGCGACCGTTTCGTTGCCGAACTCGACGCCAATCCATTCACACCGATCAGTATTCGCGAGATCGTGACGCGCAGCCTCACGACGCTGGACAAGTCATTGGTTTAACGACCACAAACACGATGAAATGAGTAAAACATGAGCAATGGACAGACGGAAAAGCGATCCTGGTTCGACCGCGTGCTGCGTCGCGGAAAGAAGAAGGTCAATATGCTGACGGTGGACCCCAAGACGGTGGACACCCAGGCGTTGGTCATCGGAGGCGAGGCGGTGACGGTGTTTAGGCGGGCGGCATCGGCCGGCGTGACGCTGGACGATAAGCTCGTTGATCGCCGCGAAGCAATCAACATTCTGTTGGAGGCCAAGAAGTACGACGAGGCAAGCGCTTTACTCGAAAGCTACCGCAAGGATGTAGACGCCAGCGTCGCCCTGAAGAATGACGCTGCGCTCTACGTCGATCCGCCCCGCATGACGGCGGACGAAATCCGACATGCCGGCTTGCTGCGATTGAGCATCGAGCAGGATATCAACGCACTGAAGCTGGATCAGGCGGGTGACGAGATCGATCAACTCGGGGAGGTCATCGCCCGAGCGCAGATGCGAAACGATCTGGGCCTAGAGCGGGTGAGCGAGTTGCTACGTGCCGAGATCGAGGTCGATCCACCCGAGGGCACGTTGCCCAAGGAGCAGACGGAACTTGAGACCTTGCAGGGGCTTGCGAGCAAGGAGATGTCGCCGCCATTGACCCCTGAAAAGATCGAGTCCGCGCGCTCTCTCGCCAAGAACGTCAGCAAAGCCATTGAAGCGATCGAGCGTCGCCTTGAAACGGCTGAGGCGGATCCGACGAACCTTTACGAGCGGCAGAAACTGCGATTAAATGATATCATCAAGTATCCGACGGAGTACCGCTCCGCTGCAATCAGCAAGCTATGCTTTGCGGTGGATGCAGCCAACATGGAAGTGCAACTGAAGTTGTCCGAATACACGCGTGCCGCAGAGGGAAAGCCTCGCGACAATGCGGCGACTGCGGCCCGAACCGCCATCAGCGCCCTGCGTCAAAAGATCGATGAGGTTGTCAAGCCGCTGCGAGAGCACGACGCCGAGGTTCGAAAATTCTTCAGCGCCCTCAAACGCACGACGGCGCAGATCAACATTGCCGACACGCTGCCCCAAGTCGACGGCGGTTCCTCCACGCCCTGGAGGGCCGAACGCCAGGCATACGATGTCTCTCGTGCCCAAGTTGTCAAGCTACAGGACGAGCGGAAGTTCCGCGAGGCTAACATCGAGCTGGGCAACTGTGTAACCTTGATGAAAGCTCTGTTCGACAAACGCCGGTTAAGCATCGATGCCGACATCACCGGCGTCGGGAACAGTGAGGCCAAGGCGCATCAGCTCGCCAACAGCCTCGATGCCAAGGGCCTGTTGAAGCTCCTGACGCCTCAGCAGCAGATCGATCTGCTGAAAGCGCTGCCGGCGAGCGACAACAACAAGGCAGCACGCATCAAGATTCTTGCCAATTCCAGCCTCGACCCCGCCTTCGTTCAAGCGGAGGCTGCGGTCCTGAAGGACGTCGTCGCGAAGC
>JANODW010000524.1:0-2962 GCA_031412875.1 Pirellula sp.
AAATGCTTGCCTACGTTGGAGCTCTCGAGCAGCGTGTAGCTCTTTTGAACGCTCTGCGCCGTAACCACCATCTGTGTGGTGGACGGAAGGACGTCGATCAGGTTCGCTTGGCCAAGAAAATCCGAGGCGCCGGCGACTCCACAAAAAAGCCAAGTGAGCGCAGCCCATCGCAAGGATTCAAAGCGGAGGGTCGCGAAGGACAGTATAGATTTATTCATAAGTTAAGTGCTCGATAGGATTGATCTTTGAAGCGTTCCAAGCGGGTATCCAGGCAGCAACCGTAACGATTGCCAAGGTACCCAAAGCGGAAGCGGCCATCAGTAAAAAATTCCATTCAAATTCTGGCGTGTAGCCCAACAAGGCTTCGCTGCAAGCATAGATCACCAGGACGGTCGTCACCCCACCAAACATTCCAAAGACAACACCGATCACCCCTAGCAACCAAGCTTGAACCAACACCGTCAACATCAGTTGATTGCGGCTGGCCCCCACGATCCGCAATAGCGAGAAGTCTCTTGCTTGCTCGAGCATGTTCATTGCCAGTGTGGTTGCGATGCCGAACCCGCCTGTGAGAAAGGAAATAAAAACGACACACCAAATCCCTGCGGTGACGCCAGAGATCGCCTGTTCTACCCCTTGTCGCATTTCCGTACCACGCCGAATTTCGAAACCATATTGATCCTTCAGCGACAGGAGTGTCTTCTCGCAAGCATCGATCGTTTCCGGCGACACCGAGATTGCATACCAGTCGAATCCGGTGATCTCAAAAAACCGTTGGGCGGTCGAACGTTTGATGATCAAGGCCATCCCGCCGTTTGCAAAATTGGCATTCACCGCGCCGATCGTGGTTGCAAAGGACCGGCCATTGACTGTAATCGTCAACGGGTCCCCAGCGCGTTTGCCTAGCTTCTTGGCCAATATGGAACCCACGATGACTTGATCGCCATCGATCAACCTGCGAGCTTCTTGGGTGGACATTCCTTTGGGTTCGGTGGGAAAGGGGGCCGCGTCTGGGAACTCACGCACGACACACATCACCGTCTTTTGCTCAACTTGACACCAAACGAATCGGATCGCGTTGGACCAAGCTAGCCCTGGCAGTTCTTCTACTACCTGTCGCAAGGGATCCTCGGAGTCGATCTCAAGCGATGGCGACTGGGCGTTGATCAAAAACAGGTCACCTGGGAGCATGCGATGGTACCAACGCTTGATCTCCGAGGTATTGCTCATCAGCGTCTGCCCTAAACCGACGGCGCCGCACAATGAAATGACCAAGAAACCCGCGTTGAGGGACGTGCGTTCCGGCCTTCGGATCAACTGGTACTTCGCAACCTCCAACGGAAATCCACGCGGCCTGGATGCGAACCGATCGATGATCCAAATGAGCGGCACCAATCCCAAAGGCAACCACAAAAGGTACGACAGCAGAGACATCAACCCAATGCCGACTCCCCACTCAGGTGGCAACCATTCGATGCGTACCAAGTTGAGCCCAAACACCGAAGCAGCATACATGGCAAAACCATTGCGAATCGATCGCCACGGTAGTCGCGTGCTTTCAACTAAGATCGGTTCGCGGAAACTCTCCAACGGCGACACCGCCTGCTGCTGCCTCTGTGCAAACCAAACCACCAGCAACGTCAGGCAAGGAACAAAAACAGCAATTGCAATCAATGAAAACACGGGGACCGAAAACTCACCTGGCGGGGACTGCAACACCCCGGACAACACTTTTCGCATGATCATTCCCAATCCTAATCCCGCAGCCAACCCAAAGAGAACCCCGAGCAAACTGATCGAGAGCGCTTCCAAGAGGACCGCACGCACGATTTGCTGAGCCGTCGCGCCCAAACATCGCAAGATGGCAAAATACGGGCGGCGCTCTGCAAGATTCATACGTGTCGTGTTGAGCAAGATATAGGCGGCCATCGCAACCGCCAACGCGCTGGCAAACGACAATCCCAATTCCGTCGATTTAAGAAGGTCGTCTGCGACCCCCACAGCACTGGTCCTTTCCTTGAGCAGCAGTCCATTGGGCATATCCTTGCTCAGGTTATTCAGCATGCGATTCTTCTCGCGATCGGTATCATTTCTCAAGTACATGCGATAGCGATCAATCTGTCCAGGCAATGCCGATGCCGCTTGCAACCAGCCTAGATCCACCACCAAACCGTGCTCGCTCATCGTGCGGTTCCAGATATTGGCTGGGACAATTTTCTTTATCACAAGCTTTTTAAATCCGCGACGAAACAAACAACGGATCGAGTCCCCCTCGCTAACTTTTAATTGCGTGGCGATCAGAGCGGACACAAGACATTCCTCCTCGCCCAACCATTGATCCGACTCCAACTCCAGGCTTTTAAGCAAGAATGCTTTCAGTGGCTCGCTGGCGTCGGACATAGGCACTCCAATCACCAGCCCTCGCGCTTTCTCCTCCTGAAAACGCAGGATGGACCCTTGAATCAACATCGGCACTGCGGCTTGCACATCGCGTTCGAATACGGAACGGTCCAGGGCCGAAAGTTCAAAACGCCCCCCCTGTTCATTCGTGATGTCCAGCGCACTGAGACCTTGGACGGCGTTGCTCAGCTCGCGAAACGAGGTCCGCGCATTGTGCGAGGCAACAATGATCCCGACCAACGTGGCCGTCGAAAGGATGAGGCTAATCAGGGTGAAAAAAAATCGAGCGGGTCGCTGCAACCAATGCTGCCAAAGGACTAGTAGCATACCGCTAGATCCCCTCTCTGAACGTTTGAAGGGAGTCATCCACAATGCGTCCATCGCGCATCCGAATCACCCGATCTGCCGCTTCGGCAACCGTCGAATCATGCGTGACCATGATCAACGTCTGATTCTGGTCGGCGACCAGCGAACGGAAGAGCTCGATCACGTTGCGACTGTTTTCCGAATCCAATGCGCCTGTCGGCTCGTCCGCCAAGAGGATCGCGGGAGACATCACCAG
>JANODW010000525.1:0-9811 GCA_031412875.1 Pirellula sp.
ACGACCAACGTTTGCCTCTGTGTGTTGACGTACCAATGAGGCGGCATCTCTTTGCCCTTGGTGACCAACTCGTTGATCATGGCCATTTTCTTTTCTCGCCCCTCCTTATCCTTCGCCCACTCGTCGTTGACCTGTGTCAGCCACGCCTCCTGCGTCCATTGCCGCAACAACCATTCGACAGAAGCATGGAGGCCCGGATCGTCAGCCGTGCGGTATATATCCTGGAGCTTTGGGAGCAAGGCGTTTCGTTCGTCCGGAGCCAACTCCGTTTCTTTGAATTCGCCCAAGCTCAAGAACAAAGCTCGCTGAATGGTGATATCTGGCTCCTCCTCCAGACGTTTGATAATGGACTGAGCATCGGCTCCCAGCGGACTCAGCCGATGGATCAGGTAACTCCGCACCCGTGGGTCGGGACTGTGCTTCAAGAGCGGCCATACCTTGGCCGGTTGATTCATCCGCAACAACCCCACCGCCGCATTCGCTTGACGCTTTGCCAGATTCTCACGCTTGCTATCCGAGGAAGCCATATCCGACGGGAGCGTTGTGTCGATCTCGCCAGTTAACACGAGTAAGCCGCGCTCGCCCTGTTCCTTAAACCTCGGGTAGATGACGGAGAACTGCTTGTCATCGGCATTCATCAGAAGATCGGCCAATACCGGCGACTGGTCGGCAGCGTAGTCTGCAAGAATGTCCGTTGCCAGCGACCGCTCGACTTCTCCTCGAGTCACATCTCGATAAATGGCGGATAATTGCGGAAGGAGTTTGAGCCGTACGGCACGCAGCGAGTCCATCCACATCGCCAAATACACTGCAGGTACGGCAACTAAATCATTGGCGACGGTCTCTTGAGCCGCCGTCCATTTCTCGCTCTGCGGGTCGTACTTCGCCAACGCACTGGCCGCTCGCAGCCGTTGGGATTCCCTCCCTTTTTCGGGCTTCTGCACCACCCCCCACAGCTTGTCCACCAAGGCATCCTTGTGCGAGGCCAGAGCGTCGCGGATTACGGGAACTTCGTGCGGTTTCGCGTCCATCAATCGACCGTAGAGGTAATCGACCTGCGTGGTATCCACCGGCAGCAGGGCCAGAGCGAGTTGAAGCTTTTCCGTGGAGCTATCTTCGGCTTCGGTGAGCCTTGCCTTAAGTCTCGGATCGGCCCACTTACGGTATTCCTTCAAATCGGAAATAACGGATGGAACCTGAGCGATGTCAGCCTTCATCAGCGAAGCGACCATTTCTTCAGCTCGAGTGGTGTTTTCCTTCTCCTGAATCTGAACCTGTGTCTGCCTCTGCTGTTCCACAACGGCACTGCGCCCTGCGAACCCGCCCAAAACACCACCCATTAACAACAAAGCCATGATGCTCGTGCGAACTCCATGCACGCGTCCGGCCTTGCCCATCATCTTCCGCTGTGGTTCGGTCCACTTCGGCTTGTCGGTCAGCAGCCTGATCGTGAGATGCTCCCACCACGACGGCAGAAAGCGGTTTTCAGGCTTCGAGTTCCAAGTGAGCGAGGTATCGAACAGTTTCAGTTCCGCGCGGCCCTTGCGTGTTTCTTTCTGCTTGCGAGTTAGCCAGTCCCGCAGCGACGGCACCAGATAGTCGTGGGTCAGTTGGAAGTAGCGAAAGGCAGGAGGAGGAGGGAGGCCGGAAGAATCCATCGCCGTTGGACTCTTCCTTCTTTCATCCTTCCACCTTTCGTCTTCCTCTTTACCCTCCGGGTCGGTCGGTGTGATTAGACGGATTTCATTGTCCAGAATGCGGATCAGATCGTCAAAATCTTTCTGACGATTGCCATACCCGCTGTCTTCCAACAACTCCGCATGCGACCGCATGTAACCCTTGATGTCGGTGCCAGAATCAGGAAGCAGGTCGTTGAGTACTGCACGAGCCGCTTTCTGATGGTAGCGGTGTTCGGGTGGTGAAGTGGACGCACTGAATGTCTCCTCCAGGAACGTGACGCCAACACCCTGGGTCCCACCAACATCCTTGAGGGCGGCAGCCGTCCATGCTTTGCCCTTCATCATCTCTGCAAAGAGCGCCAAGCGAACGCAGATGACTTTGCCGTCTTCGGCCAGGCCTGCGACGGACTGATTGATGAATTCTTTTTGCTCTTTCGTCGTCTCACTGAGGTTTTCGGGGAGTTTACCGAAGGCGCGACCGAATGCGGCCAACACCTTGCGCGCATGGTCGAGATCAAACAGATCGGTCAACGCACTGTTCTGTCCTTCGACCAGTCGGACTTCCAACTCTCGAAGAAATCGACTCACAGCCAACCAAAAGTCATCTCGTACCATCACGATGCACTGCAGCCTACCGCCATCGCATTGCCGCAGGGCTTGCACCAAATCGGTGTTCTCTTTTTCTTTCCCGGCGTGTAGCCATTGCTCGAACTGGTCCAAGACAATCAAGACCTTCTTGCCGGCCGGAAGGCCCTGGCCTCGCCGCAAGGCCGCGAGCGTCGCTTTCAGGCTGAGGTTGTCTTCCAATGTCGGACAGCGCTTGCGCAGGCCGTGTAGAAGGCGAGCCTCGGTTTCCTCTGGTGTGGCCTCGATGTAGACAGTGATCACGTTCTCCGAGAGTCGTGGCAGAAGCCCCGCCTTGACCAGAGAAGATTTGCCGCAACCCGATGGCCCGTAGATCAGACCAACGGTGAAGGTGTTGTCAGCATCCGTTTCCTCGATGCGTGTCTTCCAGAATCGCAGACTATCAGGCAGACCCTCACGATCACGAGGACCGGGGAGCAGTTCCAAAAAGAAGTCCCTATCGTGAGCGTCAAACGACCGCAAGCCTTTCGGCACGATCTTGATGGGGCGACTATCGGACGAACCCAGGCTCACGGAACCGGAGGAGGAGTCCATCGAACCAACGGAAGTGGCGCCTCGTGTTAATCCTTGCGTCGAGGCAGCGACTGACGTGATCCCACCCGGTGATGCGCCGCTCTGGATCACCGTGTGTTCTGTCAAGAAGTGCCGCAGGTCTTCGGCCATATCGTGGGCGGACGAATAGCGTTCACTGGCCCGCTTTGCCATTGCCTTGTCGCAGATGCGTTCCAGTTCCTTCGGAAGCTTCTCATCGTATTGCCTCAGCGGTTTCGCTTCGTAGCCCGTCACTTGCTCGATGAGTTCGGCCTGCGTATCGCCCCGGAAAGGTTGGCGACCGGCCAGCAGTTCATAGAACACGACGCCCAGACTAAAAATATCACTGCGGCCATCCACGCGATGCCCTTCGCCACGAGCCTGTTCGGGAGACATGTAAGCAGGTGTGCCTGCATACTTCGGTCCCTTGCCGATGTTTTCCTCTCGGAGCGCTAACCCAAAATCCACGACGAATGGCTTGCCATCGTTACCGATCAAAATGTTTCCGGGCTTCACATCCCTGTGCACGAGTCCCTGCTTGTGGGCGTAATGCAGAGCGTCCGCCACGATCGCGACCAACTCGACCGCTTCTCGGTACGGTGGGCGTTTCTGTTTGAGGTTGGTCGCGAGATCGTTTCCTGAGATGTACTTCGAGACGACGTAGCAAGGAAACTCGTCGGAGCTGCCGATATCATGTACGGGCGCGATGTTGGGATGATCCAGATTGGCAACCGTGCGGGCCTCCGTCAGATACATGTCCGCATCTTCGGGCTTAGAGATCAGTGCAGTATGCGGCACTTTTACAGCTACCGGCCGATTCAGTTGCTCGTCTTGAGCCAAATAGACAATACCGAAGCCGCCTTGGCCTAAGACTTTTTCGATGCGGTAGCGACCGATCCGCTGGGGATGTTTAGCGGTCGCAGCATCATCCCGGGGGCGGGCCTGCTGGTCTTGCGTTACGTCGTAAGGGTTCGGGCCGTTCATGGTGGCAATCGGTGGCTTAAAATCTGGTCATCGTCCACGTGAGTAATAAAGCGGACATGATTCTAACAGAACCGACTCCCAAACGCGTCGGGCAAATGAATCGCCATTCCGAACAAAGAGACGGACGGCAATGATCCGGATGTCAACGTCGAACCAAGATCCCGAAGAGATCACAGCGATTAGCCGGGGGTCGCAAAGCGCACTCCCGGTCGTCGTTGCGACGCGCGGATCCGATCCCAACGGTGTCGCAGCGTGTGTTGCTCCGACCCCGTTGGGGTCAATTCCTTCGCGGGCGTGAACCGGCGTCCGGTGGTGTCGCTTCGCTCGTCGATGCCAAAAGCTTTGCGGCGTTTTCGAGCGCTTCGCCTGGGATGGTATGCGGGCCATCAAATTCAAAGAGTGTGCCAACGCAGCCGACGTCCCGCAAGAGGCTATGAAGCCAACGGCCTGTTGCGATCGGAAGGATGGGATCGATGCGGCCATGGCTTTGCACCATAGGTATGGACAAGGGCTTAGCGGTCGCCGCAGCTCGCCAGAGGGATTCGCAGATGAGGGCTCCTGAGAAAACGAACATACCGACCACGGGGGAAACCGATCCTCGCAGCGCCGTGTCCACGGTCAGCATGGCGCCTTGCGAAAACCCCCCTAAGACAATCGGCAGGTCGGTCCATTGGTTTTTTTGGCGGTATTGCTCAATGCACGCGCAAAGTTTCTCGCGAGCTTGGTCGATCCCATCGGGGATCGCATCGCGCATCTTGTCGAACGAGTTGGTGGCGGACATTTGCATGAGTTGAGCCATGTTGAGTCGCCACCATGCTCGTGCGCCGTATAGTCCTTCGTCCTCGAGATCGATGGGGCCTTCGGGAAAAAGGAATGCGGGCTTATCGGAATCTTCTGGGAGATGGTGCAAAATATCTTCGAAGAGACCGACCAGATCGGAGCCGGGTGCTCCGTAGCCATGACACATCACGACCAAGCATGAGGGTTCAGACTTGATGGGCCGCACCGCGATGGTGTCCAATGTTCCGAGAGTGGGACGTTCAAGAGTCCAGGCGTCAGGATCGAATCGCATAGATAGTTGTTGTGCAGGGTAGCGACAAGGCAGTGGCTAGCCAACGAGTTGCGAGGCGGACCGGAGTCGCCTCGTTACCGAATTTCTCTCAGCGACATCCACGATAGATAGCCGAGTATCGCAGAGCATAACATGAAAGTGATATCCATTAAGAGGCTTGGATATTTAAAAAGAGCGCCTGCTCCTGAGACGCTCATGATGAGGTCCAGGAGAAAGAGTAGAAATACTAGACCAGCGACCACAAGACCGCCTAAACACAACAATCTGGGCATCAAGTTCCTCGGTGCTCTTCAGGGATGCTCCCAGTGTCTGGGTGGCTGCTGTAAGGGGTTATCGTGTTGAAAATAAGACGCATAGGGACGCCGGAAAAGGATTTCGGCTCAGGATAAGTCCGGAAATTATCCGGAAAACGGCGTTGGCAGGTCACCTGCGCAACTCCGCAAGCCGAGGGCTAGTATAGTTGAACTTTTTCGACTGTCATGGGGCAAGTGCAAGACGTTTTGTTTTTATTCGAAAAGCTACACGATGGGGTCAGGATGACAGGATTTGTTGTCAAAAACGTTACCGAAACCGACGCTCGCCAGTCGCTCCGGGATTGGATGCCGGTTTCCAAGCGGTTTGCGTATTTCGATCACGCGGCCGTCGGACCCCTTTCCCAACCCGCTGCCGATGCGATGAAGAAATGGGCTGATCAGTCGCTTTTCCAAGGGGATGTCTGTTGGCCGGAATGGTCTGCCGCGGCCGCGGGATTGAGAAGTTCAGCCGCGAACTTGCTGGCTTGTCAGCCTACCGAGATCGCTTTGATCCCCAATACTACTTTCGGCATCAATTTGGTTTCTCACGGATTTCGGTGGGGCATCTCGCAGGGCCCGGAAAGCGTTGTCGTTCTTGAAAATGAATTTTCGAGCAACCTTCTTCCTTGGTTGGCTCTGGAAAAGCGCGGGGTTGAAGTCCGCAGGGTTCCTGCCGGCGAGAACGGATCGGTTTCCCTGGACGCGATCGGCAAAGCGATCGATTCGAGTACGCGATTGGTGGCAGTGAGCTGGGTCGGTTACTTCAGCGGCTTTCGCATGGACCTCGCAAAGCTATGTGAAATGGTACATGCAGCGGGCGCCCAGCTCTTTGTAGATGCCATTCAGGGGCTTGGGGTTTTTTCGCTTAACACTTCGGAAATCCCGATCGATTATTTGGCTGCTGACGGGCATAAATGGATGCTGGGCCCCGAGGGTGCGGGAATCTTGTTTGTACGGGAAAAGAATTTGGATCGGTTGGAGCCTCTGATGCAGGGATGGGGATCGTTGCAAATGGCAGGCACTTTCCAAACCGCGAACATGGTGCTCAAGCAGGATGCATCGCGCTACGAAGGTGGCTCAGCCAACCATGTCGGTTTGATTGGCCTGGGCGAAAGCTTGCGAGTGCTTCTTTCGTTGGGTTGCCATCGTCGAGAAAACCCCATCGCGAATCTCGTGCTAGAAAACGCAGCGAAGATAGAGGAAGGTTTGCGTGGCGTGGGCGCAATTGTTTTTCGAGCCCGGAGCGAGCGATCTTCGGCGGACGGGCTCAGCGGCATATTGACATTCGAGGTCCCTGGAAAAGATCCGAACATGGTTCGTCGGCGACTGCTTCAGGAAGAAATCGTACTAAGCGTGAGGCATGGACGATTGCGCGTTGCAACTCATGCTTACAATAACGAGGACGACACCCACCGTCTGGTGGCGACCGTTCGCGACATCATTTCCCAATAACAGGACATTATTCGATGAGTTCCGATTCCACTTTCAATCCCTACACACCTAGCTACTCTGCGGAACCTGGGTCGAACGCTGCAAAAGGCCCGCTCAAAGGATTCGTAAAGGTCGCCTGCATCTTCTTTATCATTTTGGGCGCGCTGGGATTGTTGCAAACGATGCAGTCGATTCTCGGCATCGCGATGACGTTGTTCATGGAGTCCACTCCGGAACAGCAAGCCATGAATGGCATGAACGCCTTTCCCGGGGCCATGATCGCCACGATTCTCTTCGCCTTTGTCAACTTTGCCGCGTCGATTTGTTTGCTCATCGGGGGAGTGATGGGCCTCAAGCAAAAACGGATCGGTGCCCAACTCATTCGATTCACCTCGGGTTTTATGGTCGTGTTCAAGATTGTCGAAACGATTTACGGCGTCGTCGCCGCTTCGTTCCTCTTGGGACCGATGAAAGAGCAGGTTACCAAGCAAATGCAAGCCGACCCGAACGCACCTCAGATCGACATTGGTATGTTTGTGGAGATAGGCGTGTATGTCGGGATGGCTTTCGTGGTCCTGATGGGGCTGGCCATGCTCCTGTTCTATCTGTTTACTTTTTTGAAATTTAGCAAACAACAAACCCTCTCGCAGTTTTCTTAAAGGATTCGAACCATGTCAGGCGAGCTGAACTCGAGCAAGGCAGTCTACACAGGTTCATTTGATCCGGTGACGCTTGGCCATTTGGATATCATCGAACGCAGCGCACGGTTGTACCGTTCGTTGGTGATCGGGGTGGGCGTGAACTCGGCCAAGCAGTCGCTGTTCACGACCGACGAACGTATCGACTTGCTCCAGCGAGTGACGCGTCATTTACCTCATGTGACCGTGGAGAGGTTCGACGGCTTGGCAGTCGATTTCGTCAGGAACATCGGAGCGAGGGTCATGGTCAGGGGCGTTCGGCCCCTCACAGACATTGCTGCCGAGTTCACGATGATGATGGCCAATCGCCAATTGGACTCCGACATTGAAACAGTTTTCCTGATGGCAGACGAAGTTTATGCGCATGTTTCCAGCACGTTGATCAAGCAGATCGCAAGCCTAGGGAATGGTCGTTCGCTAGACCGGTTTGTTCCGCGCGAGATCATCCCTTCGCTGATGGAAAAAGTTCTCGCCACGCGTCTCCATCCGTCCCCAGATTAGAGAGAAGCACCGCAAAATGTTACTAGGCGAACCACAGTCGAGCCAATACGACTGGCGATTTCAGATATTGGGATTCCCGGTTCGCGTTTCATGGCTGTTTTGGGCAGTGAGCGCGGCGTTGGGATACGGAGCGGCGTTGTCGGTCCAGAGGATGTACGGGAACACGCACATTTCAATCAATTTGGGAGTGCTGGTCGCCATCTGGGTAGGGGTGACTTTCGTTTCGATCTTGGTTCATGAACTGGGCCATGCGCTTGCGTTTCGCTATTACGGCATTCAGTGTGATATCGTTTTGTATCACATGGGTGGGTTAGCAATCCCGGGCGCAGGCATGCTCTGGGGGCAGAGAGGTCGACGAACCCGACTTACGCACTTGAACTCCATCGTCATTTCCGGGGCGGGGCCGGCAATCCAACTGATGTTGGCCGCATTTGTCGGGATCACGGCCATTTTATGCGGCATCCAAGTCGATGAATTCAATTGGTTGGCGGACTATCTTGGGCTGAAGGTAAGCCAACCGCTCCATCCTGCCGTGTTCGCGTCGATCCAATTCATGGTCACGTCGAGTATCTGGTGGGCCATGATCAATCTGCTTCCCATCTATCCTTTGGACGGTGGTCAGATCGCGCAGCACATCATCGGAATCGTCCGTCGCAACGACGGGCTCATGGAAGCCCATTCGCTCAGCGCGGTCGTCGGAATATTGGTTGCGTACTGGTGCTACAACCATGGCATGGGACTCAATGCGCTGTTCGTTGCATCGATGGTTCTGAACAACATTCAGGCTCTTCAAGGCGGTTATGGCCCTCGGAACTGGTGAGAACACAAAAAAAATCAAATTTTTTTTGCGACTTCTGAGGTCCGTTTTACGACCGATTATCACGACAGAAAACAGGTCGCGACAAGCCCGCTCGCGATGCTTGCTGAAGTCCTTTTTTGACGGCGATCAACATCCCTCGATGCGAGTCCAGAGCCCCTGCATCGCATCCCTACGCTGCGCTATGAGCCATCCGCTACCCGCTCGCAAAAACAGAACAACTAGATGAACCGGTGTTTGCATGTCGGCAATAAATTTGTTGGTATTTTGAATTCTGATCGCGTTAAGGCCGTTGATTGCAGTGTTGTTAGAATCGCAATCGATGCACGTTGGCCACCCCAAAAAATGGACGAATGCAGGACCAAAATCAGTCGATGCAACCGACTTCCAACACGCACGAACGCATGCCTCATGGCCATCGCAAAAGAAGACATCTGGAGATCCATCGCAGCGGCATGGCGAAGCGCATGTTCGCGAAGCAACGGTGGAAAATTGGTTTCATTTATGTGGAAAAATTGTCGAAAAGATGTTGCATTAACTTTCGACTTTTATACAAATAGTCGCAGTGGATGTTGTTCCTTTGAAGAGGTGGGTTTGGTTGGGTGCTCGATTCGTCGAGGACCAAGACACGATGTCAACAACGAATCGATTTCGACAGAGGGTTTTTTAGTACCGGTTGTTTGACATGGATCGTTCATCTACTGCTTCTGATGTTCGATCGGTGCGGCAACTAATAATTTCGCTTTTCGGAGGATGTATCCGTGGCCAAGAAAAAAGCTGGGGCAACGAAGAAGAAGGTAGCCAAGAAGGCTGCTAAGAAGACTGCAGCACCTAAGAAGGCTGCTACCAAGAAGAAAGTAGCCAAGAAGAAGGCTGCTAAGAAGACTTCCACAAAGTCTCCATCGTAATTCCGTTGCTCTGCTAGAGCATTCGGCTGAACGCTGATATTCTGCTCTAAGCAACAAACTCAAGACCGCCGAGTGGTATTTCCCGCTCGGTGGTTTTTTTTTTGCCTCGGCCGCAAAATGGTTCGGGTGGGGCCGTCCAGGCTTTCGCAAGGCGAGCGGCAAGCTGAAACATAGCACCGTAGTTTGGGACCATTGTCCCGAACGAACAAACGGACGGGACAAAGAAAGGGGTGGCGGCATTGGGGGGGGGCG
>JANODW010000526.1:0-5060 GCA_031412875.1 Pirellula sp.
CAACAACAACGCCCTGCCAAATGCGCCCGCGCGATCGATGCAGAATTTGCCGAGCATGACCGCCATGCATTTGTCCGTTGGCAACCCCAACGAAAGGCAGTTCCTGGGAATGCGAGGAGGCAATCAGTTCCGATTTACCAACGAAGCGACCGGTGCTGAATCCGCCTGGTACATCACTCCCGTTTCAGACAACATCGTCCGCTTGCAACAGCGACACCAAAACGATTGGCTCGCTATCGGACTGGGCAACGCTCCCGATGGATTCGTACGAAGCAGCCGATGGAGCCAACGCTCCGGCGGATTGGGCGGGTTCGGCGGGAGCGGGTTTTCTTCCAGAGGTTCGTTCGGCGGTTCGTTCGGCGGCGGATCGCAACGGTTGGCGACACCTTTCCCCATTTCCCTTTTGCCCATCCACAATGGAGCGGATCAGCTCTGGAGAATTCAAACCGTCCAAGGGCTTGCTGGCTACTGCTTCGAAAGTTTGCTTTACCCTGGCATGGCCCTGACTTGCATTCCCAATCAGGGCTTAACATTGCAAATAATGAACTACGATCCCTGGCAAATTTGGTGGCCCCAGGCTCCGCTATTTGCATTGCCCCAACCGCAATTTCGCACCGTCCAACACCAGGTCATTCCCAATCCTCCCTTGCGACCCGTCTCGGCCAGAATCCTCAACACGCACACCGATACCCTCATCGTCCTACTGGCCGATCGCAGGCAAACGCAATCCCTTCAGAAGCTTCGCATCCCGAGCAAGGGAAGCGAACTCGTGCAATTGGAACGCGATCCAGGAGGGACGATTGTTGAGACTGTCGAGACCTTGGATGCATTCGGAAATTGGAACCAACAACAATTCAAAACGCCCATCCCACCCACAGTTCTCTACGATATCAGTGTCTACGAAGAATTCTTGCAATCCATCGCTATCGATCGCACAGGAAAAAGTCCCAACGCGATCGAAGACATCAATTACCAACCGCGAAGCATTGGATTTTTTTTAGTACCTCCCGGTGAGGAACTTCCCGATGTTGCAGAACTTGACGCATACCGCATCGCTCAAGACGCACAGAACCCAGGCGGAGTGCGTCGTCTCAATCCACGCGACTTGCTCAAAGCCGATTCGGCAACCTCGCCCGATCCCCTCAAAGACCTTCTTAAACAATTCCAGCAGCAACGGGCGGCCTTTTGAGCGAGAAATCCCCGCACGGCTTGGCCGATGCTGCCAGCATCCGCCCAGAAATGAACCTACCAGTCGAAACGCCAGCCACGCTTGCAAGTGAGCAACTGGCTGCAAGCGAGCAACTTGTAGACAGTCGCGTTCCGAGCGACGGGGCTTTACCGAGCGACTCCGCCGACGCTCACTTTCGCGGAGCGAAAGGCGACAATGGGGCCACGTGGCCCTGCAGCACTAAGCAAAACCGTAAAAACCGTCGAACCCGTCGAACCAACTGGATGCTCTGGTCGTTGCTGGTCTGCCTGTTTATGGCGTTCTTTTTTTACGTGTTCGTGCTGCCGGAATGGGAGCTGGGTTGGTATCGGCTGCGGAATCCGCAAAAGAAATTTCTGCCCCCCGAGTTGGAAATGAAATGGATGAATCGCACGCTGCTGCGGGCATGCGAGTTTCTGTTTGTCGGTTGGTTCTTTTACTTCGGGGCCAGCATTGGCAGTTTTCTCAACGTGGTCGCTTGGAGGGTCCCTGAGGGCCGGACCATTGTTTTTGGTGGATCGAAGTGTCCTTTCTGCAATACGCATCTCGCATTTATCGACAACACCCCAATCTTGGGTTGGCTAACGTTGCAGGGCAGATGCCGAACATGCCGGCTGCCCATCGCCTCGCGTTACTTGTGGATCGAAGTCGCCGTGGGAACCGTTTTCATGTGGCTTGCGATGTGGCAATGGGTTCGGGGCAGCACGAATTTGCCGCATTGGAATCCAGTGGGGCGGGCGGGATTGATCAACATTGTGCTCGACCCGCATTGGCCCTCGATTGGCTTGGTCGCGATTCATGCGGCCCTGTTCGGGATCCTGATCATGCTGGCCACGGCCAACATTGGGAGGAAGCCATTTCCGGTTTTTGCGCTTTGCTTGATCGGCTTCGGATTGGCTTCGTTTAAGATTTTTTGGCCCACCATGGATCTGATCGCATGGTACCGTCCTTTTTCTTTGTCGGGCTTTCTCCCGGGCCTCTTGGGAGATAGCTTGGTTTGGAATCCTATCGCATCGGTCTTGGTCGGCGCGGTGGTGGGAGGATCGGTGGGTTGGGTCTCGTCGCACCTATACGCGCAGCATTTCGGTCCCATTGTCGGTCGGCACTGGACGCTTCAATGTTTTTTAGTCGGGACGGTACTTGGCTGGCAAAGTGCAGTGACTATCGTAGGGGCTAGTTTGATTGCCTATACGCTATTGCGCCCTGCCTCCCGCCTTTTCCATCCGCTCACCTCCACTTGGTCCCTTGCTAATAGAGCGATCGGATTGAACGCATGTTTCATATTGATCGCATTGGTTCACCATTCGTTATGGTTGCAAATCGCCCTCTTGTTGGGTCTCGCTTAAGCGGGGCCTCCATCCGTTTCTCTCCACTATAGGACCCACCCAAAATGAAAGTTTCGTTGCTGTCATGTTTAATTCGCAAGGTACCGTTCGGTGCGCTCGCACTGTGTGCCGGCCTGGCGACGCCTTGTTTGGCCGATGTCAAACTCCCAAATGTTTTTTCGGATCATATGGTCCTCCAACAAGGCCAAGAGAACAAAGTTTGGGGGACCGCCACGGCGGGGGAGAGCGTTTCCATTTCGATCGCTGATAAGACGATGGAAACCAAGGCGGATGCCAAAGGAATGTGGTCGGCCAAGTTGCCGCCGTTGCCAGTAGGTGGTCCGCACAAGCTGCGAGTCGCGGGTTCGAGCGTCGTGGAAATCTCCGACATCCTCGTAGGCGAAGTTTGGATCTGTTCGGGGCAATCCAATATGCAGTGGACCGTTGCTGCATCGAACAATTCGGACCTTGAAAAACTAGCAGCCAATTTCCCGAACATCCGGATGATCAATTTTCCTCAAATCGGGACGCAAGAACCCATTTGGAGTCATGACGATCGGAAATGGAAGGTCTGCTCCCCCGCGACAGTGAGCGAATTCTCAGCCGTCGGCTATTTTTTCGCAAGGCAACTTCATCAATCCACCAACGTTCCTATCGGCATGATCAACAACGCATGGGGTGGCTCAGCATGCGAAGCCTGGGTGAATCGCGAGGTACTCAAAGCCAATCCTCGATTCGAAGGATTGCTTAAGCGATGGAGCGGCATGGAAGAAAGATTTGCTGCCCTGGGAGCAAAACAAGATCGCACCGAAGCCGAAACCAAAGAACTCAATGGGCTTCAAGGCCAAATGCGAGGCAACGCGCGCCCAGGCAATATCTACAATGGAGTCCTCAAGTCACACCTCGGTTACGGAATCAAAGGAGCCATCTGGTACCAAGGGGAATCCAACGCAGGTCGGGCTTACCAGTACCGCGAATTGTTCCCTCAAATGATCACCAATTGGCGAAACGAATGGGGTCAAGGGGACTTTCCATTCTACTGGGTTCAGTTGGCTGACTATCAAGCCGAACGGACCGAGCCAGCGGACAGCGATTGGGC
The DNA here is from genome assembly GCA_031412875.1 of Pirellula sp. Classification (GTDB taxonomy): domain Bacteria; phylum Planctomycetota; class Planctomycetia; order Pirellulales; family Pirellulaceae; genus JBKCUI01. The sequence goes on from JANODW010000526.1 coordinate 3,632, forward strand.
AGAACTACGCGAAGCGCAAACAATGTCCATGGATAAACTCGCCAATAGCGGTCAAGCGGTGATTGTTGATATCGGCGAAGGAAAGGACATTCACCCAAAGAACAAAGTCGACGTTGGGATGCGATTGGCCCGCTGGGCATTGGCCAAGCAATACGGGATTGCGATCGACTACCAGAGCCCTCGCTACGAATCGATGAAAAAAGTCGGCAATGGAATCGTGGTCAAGTTTTCCAACCGAGGCAAGTCGTGGCGCCCGTTTGACGTCAAAGAACCCATCGGATTCACCATCGCAGGCGAAGACAAAAAGTTCTACAACGCGGACGCGAAAATACTTGAAGACGGAAGCATTCAAGTCTCGTCGGCAAGTGTCGCCGACCCCGTTGCTGTTCGATACGCCTGGGCACAGAATCCGATTTGCAATATGTTTGCAGACAATGGATTGCCGCTAACACCCTTCCGAACCGATGACTGGCCCGGTGTTACGGTAGGCAAAGAGTAAATCGAACATTCAGATGTTCGATTGCATTGAGGTTGTTTAAGACAATCTAAAACGGGGCGCAGGCTTTGCAATTTTGGAGCCTGTGCCGATGGGTGCTTGCAAATGCGATTGCGGGGCGGCATCGCTCAAGGTTGCGGACTGGGAAGATTTTGCCGGCACCATGGCGCGAACCTTTTGACTCAGGACGGCCGCGTCGTACCATGTCATCGACAGTTCGGGATCCGCGGCATAACGACCGAGCATACGAAGCGTTTCGGTGCGATTGGCCTCATCGAACATAAAGATGTATTGTTCTTCGCCGCGGACCAACGCGACTACATTGACTTCGCCATTCATCTCACTACCTCCGTGCCTACCACTCGAACCTAGTCGTCCCGTGCCTGGGACAATCAGCGTTCGTATCGGTTGATAGGCCATCGAAGGATCATTCGACTTTCTAGCGATCCTCCGCGCGATTGGAGGGTTTCCACAATGTGCTGGTGGCAACAGAAACGTATAAAGTCTTCGCTGCGTTGGAGATACGATTGCCAGCCTCCAAACCGCGCGTCGTCACGAAAGTAAAAGTACTCCCCAAGTGCATGCGTGAAATCTTCGTCATTGCCGTTATAAGCCCGCATATGTGAAATGATTGGCTCGTATTGAGGCTGCATTTCAGGGGGCTTGGACGTCGGCTGCTTGGGGATGAAGCCCTGCGGGTCAGGCCAGTTTGCTGGCATATCTGCCGATGGAACGATCGCTTGTGGATCTTCTTGCGGCACCTCTCCGATCGTTTCTTTGACTCCGACCATTGCTTCGTTCGCGCGACCTTGCTCTTGCCCGTCTTTCATTGCTGCTCCCTTGCTATCGTCCGGCGGGGGCGTTTGCGTTTTCATCTGAGCCGCCGCGAGCGAGCGTTCGGACTCGAGTCGGATCCACTCTGGAATCTTCTTT
>JANODW010000527.1:0-11496 GCA_031412875.1 Pirellula sp.
CGTAGACGAACAATCAGGCTTGCTCGAGTATCGGATGGACTTGGTAACATAACGTTATCTTTTGATTCCTTACTTCTCTTCATCGCATGGGCAAGACCATGGAGCCGAGCTGCCTTGAAAGTGTTCGATAAATTCCCAAAACTGATTTTACTTCTCTGAATCAACAACTTCTGGACAGAAGTAACAGCACCTTCTGTTTTCTTGCACACGGTATTTGTTTTTCCGATTTTTTCTCAGATTTTCGTTCACTGCGTCCGGAAACCGGCATGTTGGTCGTCCCATAGGACGCTGACAACGTTCTAGGCTGTACAGTACTGACCAGTCATTCTGTCATGCTTCATGTGATTGCTAGGCTGTAGGAATCCGCCTTCGTCCGCATAGCTTGGCGACAAGTTGCAGCGCTATTCGAAGGAAAGAATCACGGAGCGATCACTGGGTATGGTGGCATGCCAGGTTAGTAATGACCTGGATGGCCTTCGGGCGGGTTGTCAGGGTAGTGATAACCTGGTGGCAAGTGATAGGGATGATTGAAGTGGTCCCGATTATTCGGACCACGCGGTTAGATAGAATTTAGCTTATATTTTTGGCGTTGATTTTAGCTGCTAATCGCAAACCATTTCACGGAGGATGATCATGGCAAGGAAGCGTCGCGCCTTTAGCGCAGTCTTCAAGGCAAAGGTTGCCTTAGATGCAATCAAGGGTCTTAAAACATCAGCGGAGCTAGCCAAAGCGCACGGTGTTCATGCCACTCAGATTGCTCTTTGGAAGAAGCAATTGACCGATGATGCTTCGACCATTTTCGAGGCAACTTCACCCAAAGCCGAGAAGACGGATTCACCCTCTGAAGACGAGCTCTATGCAGAGATCGGCAAGCTGAAAGTTCAGCTTGAGTGGCTCAAAAAAAAAGTGGCCTCGGACGGTTGCTGAGAAGCGTTCTTGGATCGATTTATCTCATGGCCAGATTAGCGTCCGAGAGCAGTGCGATCTCTTGGGTCTACATCGATCCAACGTTTACTACCAGCCACTTGAAGAGAGCCGCGAAAACCTGGATCTCATGCGAATCATAGATGAGGAACACCTACTGCATCCTGCCAAGGGACGTCGTCAGATGACGGATTTTCTTCGACGCAATGGACACCAAGTCAATCCGAAAAGGGTTCGTAGACTCATGCAAATCATGGGTATTGAGGCAATTGCACCCAAGCCGAGAACAACTGTATTTGCTAAGGGGCACAAGGTCTTTCCATATCTTTTGAGAAACATGAAGATTGAGCAACCAGACCATGTTTGGTGTAGCGACATCACGTACATTCCGACCAAGAATGGATACTTGTATCTATGTGCCGTTATGGATTGGCATAGCCGCTTCGTGCTGTCGTGGAACCTGTCCAATAGCTTGGACACATCGATGGTAATGGAGACGCTGGAGGAAGCATTGAGCACAGGAAGCCCTCGCATTTTTAACACCGATCAAGGAGCCCAATATACAAGCACTGAGTTCATCAACCGATTGACTGACGCCTCGATAGAAATCAGTATGGACGGCGTTGGACGCGCGACAGATAACGCGTTCATTGAAAGACTTTGGAGAACAGTCAAATACGAAGAAGTCTACCTCAAGGAATACGCCTCAGGTGACGAAACATATACGAGCCTCAATCGCTTCTTCGAGTACTATGATTACGACAGGCCGCATCAAGGATTAGGAAGCAAAACGCCGTGGGAAGTCTATCGCCCACAACGTAAACGACGGCATACGGGCTCCATCTAACGGAGACCGCCGCGTGGTCCGAATAATGGGGACCACTTCAGGGCTCGACGAGGGGCAAGTGCGTTCTGTTGCTGATGGATGATTTAGTACGCCAAAGCTGCAGCCGTCGGGGACAAGCCCACGACGTTGCTGTTTCGTCGACGGAAGATGTTTCCTTAACGCTTACTCGTGCAAATCATTCTTTGGCCCGTGAATGTTATTCGCGTTCGAAGTCGCTTTCGGCGATAGCGACATACGGTTGCTTAGGTTCCTTCGAAAGCGGGGCTATGAAGTTTTGGTGCGATGCCACCAATCGTACATGTCGAAAAGCGATTCTCGCAAATTTTGATCATGCTTCTTGCGAGAGCGTTGCCACTCTTGGGAAGCAAGGAGTTGCTCGACCCACTGTTGGAATTCACTCGGGGATGCGCTCGGTGGTTGGAGCAGTTTTTCGATGACCCACTGCGAGGACCTGTCGCTAACCGACGTGGTCCACAAGGTTTCGAATCCCCGGACTTCGTGATGTGCAGTGGCTAGGACTCGCATCGCTTTGTTGCGAGCCACCCATGCAACCTTGAGCCTCGACCAGAATTTCAGTTGTTCGTAGCCATCCAAAACCGCGAGGGAGGCTTGGCTCCACGCGCGAAGCGTGGCATTCAACGCTTTGGAAGGGGACTGGTCGGTAGAGAACCGCACCGCATGGATCTTCAGGCCTGGCCGGAGGCATTTCCATTCCTCGACGAGACTGGCTACCAAAGTGGATTTGCCAGATCCATGTGGGCCAACAAGAGCACCACGTCCGGATGGGATCGCTAAGAACGCGTTCGCCAAGTCCGCAACACTGCCTCCATCGAAGCGATGGTAGGGGATTGCACCTGGCTGAATAAAACGTGTGGAGAACGGATTGGATGGCATAGGAGTAGGGTCGATCCGGCTGAGCAGTATCGACCCATGATATGTCCTAAACTATCCTGCGCGTAGTCCGATGCGTTTAGCATTCGAACGACAAGTCATCGTCGTCGCTGAACTCCAGGTCGATGCCTAGTCGCGACTGCAACTTAGAAAACTCTCTCGCGAGAACATCGGTGCTGCTGTGCACATGTTCCGCTTCGGTGATAAAGCGGATCTGTTCGTCCGGGTAGACATCGTGTTTGATGAGAACCCGTTCGAACGACTCCAAGGGGGAACCGTAGCAAATCAACATTTTGTGTTCATCAAATTGAACTTCTTGTTGTTTGCGAGGGTTCAAAACGGCGATTCCGGTACAACCATCGTTGAGCAGCATGTCTTCGAAATCGTAGAGCACGCTCTTGAGCACGGGAACATCGATATGCTCACGATACAAGTCTTGGTGGTCGTCGGACGAGCCGCTATGGCTGGTTTCGAGAACCAAGTCCACCTCATTCCCGAGGCAATCGATCAGATCCATGAATAGATCGAATAGCCGTTCTTTGGACGCTGCTGCCATGATGACGGGGACCTGTGTATTGGTCTTGGGGTCCGTGTAGGAATCGTGGCGGAATCCTTGTCGCGGAACCACTTGCAAGTCGTACGAGGGACGGATGGCATCGGTCAGATCAAACGCACCGTAGCGGAAAACGCCCATGTGCGCTTCCAAGTCCTCTCCGGCAAGCGATCGGAAGCTCGACGTTGGGCTCGTGCGTTGATTGGACTCGGCCGCGTTCGCTGGTTTGTTGGACTGGGTTTTAGGGGTGTGGCCCATAGGAATAGCTGGGGCTTTTCTAGGGTAAAAGGGATTGGCGTACACAAAACGAAAGGTTTGCGTTCCCACAAGCACCGTTGAGGAACAACCAAGATTAGGTCACCTCGTGCACATGCTCCCCAATTTCGGGAGATTTACAGTCGTTTTCTTGCCCCTACAATCGTTACAACTTGAATAGTCTCAGTTCCTGTTTCGAGCTTGTATCCAAATCGATTACTATGGGAGTTCCAAACACGAACTCGAACTAGACCATTTCAACATTCCATCGTCATGACCAACCGATTTCATAGCAGCACTTTCCTATTACTACTGTTCTGTTTGATAAGCCAAGCAGGTTGCGAAATGCGATCCCCTGACACGGTCGCATCCACCAAGGACACAGTCGTATCTCCCCAGAGCCGGGTATTGAAGGAGGTCTTGGGAGAGTCGCTCGAACTTACAACGGAAGGGGCCGAGTCAAAAGAAAAAGGGCCCGAGGCAAACACGGACCAGCCTCAAACGGCGATACGGTCAAATAGTGATGACCCAACTTCACCTTGGATCAACCTTAAGGATTTACCCAGAGAGACTTGGGAAGTCCAATACCTTGGGAACAACGCCGTCGGCTGCTTTTATCGAAAGACGAGCTTCACAAACGGCACCATTCAACAAGAAGCGGAAAGCAGGATGAGGGTTTCGATCCAAGGAGAGGTGCTTGAGCAACGCGTCAGCCTCACTACCCGTGAGCGTGAGAACGGAGAGGTTCTAGAAATCAATGGAAAATTGACTATTGGACCAAGGGTGCAGACATTCAAGGCAACGATCTCGAACAAGGAGATGACGCTCAGCGGGGAAGATGACAAAAAACCCTTCCAAGAAAAATTTCCCTGGGAAACGAAATTCCGTGGCCCCTTTGCTGTCGAGCAATCCATGCTCCGTAATCCTCTTGCACCGAATGAGATTAGGACGCTCAAATATTTCGATCCGCTGCTGAGGAAGATGATCGATGGCCGCTTGGAAGCCAGCGACTATATTTCCACTCCGACCATGCTGGGAGTCTCCCGCGAACTCTTGGAAGTTCGCAATATTGCCATGGTTGGGGAAGGAGGTTCGCAAGCGCTTTTGTGGGTGGATAAAAAAGGAGAGGGCTACAAATCGTACATCCCTGCCAATGACATCCAATCGTTTCGAACCGACCGGACTTCCATGGAGCTTGTTGCGTCGATTGCAGACTTGAGAGCCACCCAAATACGCTCCCTTGCGTTGGCGGGTGATGCCGAGCTACTTGCCAAAAAGTCAAAAACTCTCGACTCGGTCACGTTCGAAATCACGCGTGAATCCGACGACCCTTATCGAATGTTCACGAGTGATGTCGGACAACGCAACACGTCTATAAACGCGATTACAACGAACGTCACGGTCTATCGCGGGGGTCGCCAACCCAATGGACTCCAATTGGCAGACGAGGATCCGGTGGACGAGGGCTATTTGAAGGCGTCTGCCTATATTCCCTCCACCGAACCAAGAATCTTGTCGGGCGCACAGGCAATGGTGGGAAGGCACAAAACGATCTCTCAGGAAGAAGTAACGGGACTACAAAAAGCTAAAATATGCCGACGCGATATCCATTCGTATTTTGCGATCAAGGAGTTTGACGGGCAGATCGGGACGATCAACAACATGAGACGGACCCACCAAGGCAATTGCGTGGAACACGCATTGTTCTTCGCAGCGCATTGCAGGGCACTCGAAATACCGGCCCGAATCGCTTTGGGCCTCAAGTACAACGGGTCCAAAGATACGCCGGAAATGGTTTTCCACGCATGGGTCGAGATTCGCGAGGGCAATCGCTGGATTCCGTTGGATTCCACCGAGGACCTCACTATCCCCGGATCGACCGAAGAAGCCACGACTTCGATCGATCGCATCAAATTCAAGGACACGAACTTCAATAGCCCCAACCCCTATCTGGAAATATTGAACGTCCTCAAGAATCTGCCCGACATCAAAATCAGGGTTCTCCCAACTGAAAAATCGAAGTGAAATTCGAAGCCAACGGCCAGCACATCCAGCACCCTCGATCGCGGAACAACCGCTACGTTGTGCTTTTTGCGGTCCTCGCCGTGGGGTTTGCGATCCGCGCTTGGGTAGCGATCCAATGGCAAAGCGCACTTCCTAGCGAAACGCTCTTTCGCTTTGGAGATAGCGATTCGTATTGGACGATGGCCAAGAAGATCGCCAATGGCTTGCCCTATCAATACGGCAGCGAGGAATCGAAACTTTTCAGAGCCCCGCTCTACCCGCTTTTTTTGGCTCCCTATGCGTGGATGGACGGCAATGCCGAGCCAACATCGCGCACGGCAGTCCTCACCGCTCGGTTGGCGGGCTGCGCAATGGGGACGTTTTGCGTGGCTCTGGTTATGCTCATCGCAAAGCAATGGAAAAGGTCCAGGGACAGTTGGCTTACCGACGCGAGCCTGTGGGCGGGAGGCTTGGCGGTGCTCTATCCCGGTGCGATTGGGATGAGTGTTTTTGTCCTCAGCGAAGCTGTCTTTTGTCCGCTGATGCTTTTGAGTATGGGTTGCGTCTCGTTGGCGATCCAAAACAAACGGCGAGGGAATTGGGAGTGGGGCTGGACCTGGATGCTGCTATCGGGAGCATTGAGCGGGGCCGGCTGTTTGGCCCGTCCAAGCTGGAGCCTTTGGCCCGCCGTGCTGTTCGTGTACCTGGTCGCCATTGTCCTCAACGTTGCCGCCCGCCGGCAGGAGTTCGCCAACGCGTTCCATCGACGCCGATGGGTGCTGAGTTGGTTTTTGTTTTGCTTGGGGATTTGTCTGGTCATGTCTCCGTGGTGGATGAGAAACTACATGGTGACCGGCAAGTTTGTGCCGACGACACTCCAAGTCGGCGCGAGTTTGTATGACGGATGGCATGAGGGCGCGTCGGGCAGCAGCGACGAAGGAATGGAATTTGTGAATGCTTTCATTGTGGAGCAAAAACGGGAGGACCAGAAAGCGGTGATGGCAGGCGATCCTTTGGAAAGCACGTTGGAATGGCGTATCGATCGCCGGATGAAGAATGCTGCTATTCAATGGGCCAAAGAAAACTCATCTGACGCTATACGACTAGGGTTGGTAAAGTTACGCAAGACTTGGTCGCCGTTTCCTGTTGCGCAAGAGATTGGCAGCGATGCTGTAAGGTATTTCGAAGCGATCGGCTATGTTTCAATCATGTGTTTTGCTTTGGTGGGCCTATGGCAGTGCCGGTCGGAGATGGGTGCATGGTTGTATGCGATGCCGTGCGTTTATTTCGCACTGTTGCATATGTTTTTCATTGGCTCTGTGCGATATCGCCAGCCGGCAGTTCTTTCCCTTTGCGTCCTTGGGGGGATTGGTTGTGCGGCGCTCGCAAGATGGATTATTAATCACCGTTCCGGTGCCGCAACGAAGCTCGATGGATCGATAGCCTCAAACGATGTCACGGCAGACAGCCCCCCTAGAGAAAGCTCCTGAAATCGCGACGGCGGATTCCATTCGTCGCAATCGGGATCGTGTTTGGGAGCATCGCATTGTTTGGCTTCTGCTTTTTGCGATACTGGGACTGTGGTGTTACTTTTATTTAATTGGGCGGGTGGATACCAAGCTCACCAGCGAGGTGATCCTAAGGCTGCGCAAAGAGTTCCCGTCGCATATCGTCACGGTAGATCGGGCGTATTTCTTAGCGGGCAAATCGATCACGATCGAGGGGATTCGGATCGCAAAGCCAACCGACCAAGGGCTTCGCGATGTGATCCGTTGCGGTCGCGTTGTCTGCTCAGGCCCACTGGAACTGATCGGACTGGCGCAAGGGCAATTGCCTGTCCAGCATGTCGCGGCAGATGGTTTGGAAATAAGTCTATGGCCGATGAGCGATGGTCGCTTTAGCATTCAAGAACTTTCCAATCCCAAACCGCTCAGCCCTAGTTTCCCTGCCATCGATATCCGATCGGGCTTTGTGCGGATCGGTGCAGAGACCGGGCGAAGCGAAGAAGAGATCGTGCTTCACGATTTGCGAGCGCATGCGGAGCTGGCACCTCGCCTGCGAAACGGACAAGTCAATCCGTTGATCGCCATTGCGAATGTCAGCTTATCGAGCAGTTATTTCAGCAAAGCGACCATTCAAGCCAGTATCAATGAGGACAAATCGGCGTGGCGAGTGGAGGGCAAAGTCAGGAAGCTGATTTATTCTTCCCGCTTGGCTCAGCAGTTGCCTGCGGTAGTGCAACCCTATTTGGTGCACGCATCGGGTTTTAGTGGCGAGCTCGATTCCGAGTTCGTCGCTAGTTCGAATCGAGGAGAATTAGCGTATCAAGTCAATGCAACGATTGCCAAAGGCAGGTTGCTTCACCCGCAGGTACCCTATCCGCTTGAATCGCTCTCCGGGGAAGTATTTTGTTCAAAGGGGCGGACTCAATTTCGCAATGTACGAGCGGCGAGTGGTCAAACGTCAATTGCATTCGAATGCGACATGATGGGATTCGCATCAGGTTCGCCCATCCAGGCAGCCCTGACGGTCCGAGACCTATCTCTAGACCAACGGCTCTACGCGGCGCTGCCCGGTTCGATCCAGGAGGTTTGGCGCAAGCTTGGGGTCAGCGGGCTGGTAGACGCCCAGGCAACGATCGCTTTCGACGGCAAAACAATTACACCCCAGGTTCAGGTACGAGCCAAGAATGCGGGGCTGGAACCCGAGTTCTTTCCTTATCCCATTCGAAATATCTGTGGGGACTTTGTCTATCGGCGAGATTCGATTGTTGCCGAACGTCTGACGGGCAATGCGGGTGGGCAAACCCTCAACGGCGCCCTGACTCTATCGAAGGCAGCACCGCGATGGCTGATGGATCTAAAGCTTGCGGCCGACGGTCCTATTGCGATTGACGACACGCTTCTCAAAGCCCTTTCCCCTCGCGGAGCCGCAGAAAGCGGGCTTCAAAAATTCATCTTGTCTCTTCATCCGACCGGAACGGTATATCTCAAGCAAGGACACTTTCAGAGGCTAGCCGAACAACCGGACAGTATTTCGCGATCGCTTGAGCTAACATTCTCCGAATGCGCGATCAAATACGATGGCTTCAAATACCCGATCGATAGCATCCAGGGTTCTGCTGTGTTGGACAACGAACGGTTGCTCCTCAAAGACTTCGTCGGCCGCAACGACGGCGCGCGGATTGAGGGACGCGGGGTATGCCAAGGCCGCAATTCCAATATCGAATCGTTAGAGCTATTCTTTGATGGATACGATGTCAGTCTCGACGAAGAGCTTCAACAGGCCATGCCCAAAAGTGTGCGCGGGCTGTGGGATCAATTGCAACCCAGCGGCGCATTGGATCAAGTCGCGGTCAAAATTTCGCGGAACCATTCGAATAGCCCGATGGATATGCGAGTTGAATTCACTGAAAAGCGGGCGCGCGAAGTGCGGTCGGGCGGTGCGGTCTCCATTCGCCCCACGTCTCTGCCCTACCAAATCAATGATGTCGAATGCAACATTGTGTATCGTCCCGGTCGCATCGACATCCATTCTTTAAAAGGCTATCACGAGATCAGCCGGCTTGAGACCAAGGGTGTCTGCAACTTGTACCACGATGGCAAATGGGATGGCGAGTTGACTTGGCTCGAATTGACACGCTTGCACGTCGACCAGAGCCTTCTCTCATGCTTGCCCCCGTATCTGCAAGAACCGCTCATCAGGCTAGACTTTCGCGGTCCCGTTAGCATCACGGGAACCACCCAGGTATCCTCACCTCCCACCCCGGCGGATTCAATTGTCCGCAGTTGGGACTTGGGCTTAGAGCTAGAGGATGGCGAATTGGGAGGTGGCGGCATTGCGACCGGCATACGGGGAACCATCGCGCTGGCTGGAGAAAACACCTGGGCCGGTCCTATGGCCATGGGCATCCTGGACTTGGACGCGTTAGCGATCAAGGGGATTGCAGTGACGCGAGTCGAAGGCCCGTTCGCATTCAACCGAGAAGAGGTGTTGTTTGGTCGCGATGCGGCCGCTTGGCAACAGAAAAACAATTTGCCCATCCCGCGTCAACCGCGTGCATCGATGGACCGTTCGGTCGTCGCTGCGGTCTATTCATCCAATGAACCCTCCTATTCCGCTGTCGCGACGGCATCGCATCGCGGACCTGTTCGCGAGGCTCTTTCCAATCGCATTTATGCTCTGAATCCGAATCCCCCTATCAAAGCCGCCAATCCCAACGCGATTCGCACGCCCGACCAGCAAGTCCCTCGCAATGTATTGGAATCCGATATCAGCGCTCGCACTTTGAGCGGCGAACTGTTTGTGAGCGGGATAGAAGCGCTCGATGGTCAGAAGCGTTCCAACTATCGACTCAGGCTGGTGGAAGCCGACTTCCAAGGGTTCCTGGTGGACTTGGGGGAAATGAACGCGCAGGCCAAAGGCAAGCTGTCGATCGAATGCGACCTTCAAGGTGCCCTCGCCAATACAGCAGCGCTGAGCGGTCAAGGGACCGCGTGGCTTCGCGAAGCCAACCTATACGAACTGCCAGACATGATAAAACTGCTTCGATTGCTATCGATCAGTCCAGGCCAAGGCGCGTTTGACTCGGCGGATATCAAGTTTGGGATCGATGGCGACAAGCTGCCGATCCACGAACTGGTTCTCGATGGAGACATCCTCTCGCTTCGAGGAAACGGCTGGGTCAATGTCCGACGAGAATTGCATTTAGACTTAACCGCGAATGTTGGTCGAAAGAGTTTGGTTGGAACGATGTTTCGGCCCCTTTCCAGTTCCAAAGCGGCAACGCTATGGCAGATAGAAGTCAACGGCACCACCTCCGCCCCACAACTCCGACGCAATCCGATTTCTCTGATGAACCCTCTCGACAAAGTGCGTGCCGAAAACCGATTAGAACCGTAGAGCCTCAAAGGCAAAGGATAACGAATCGATGCAAATCATGCCAAGCGGCGGTGGATGGACCAACCCAGCAGCGTTGACGCAGCAGGCGCTCGGTGATTCCAAGCATTCAAGCACCGTCAAGAACACAGCCACCGCTGCAGAGCCCGTAACGGCCCTCGAACAAACCAACAAAACATCCGACCGCGACGCTCAAGAGCGATATGATGGCCCCCAGCCGGGCAACGCTACTGGCGCAAGCGGCGATGCTACAAAACCCGCCGGCGAAGTGCATGACTCCATGATGGCATTGCCTGCGGACGACGATCTTGGGGCCGCAACCCTTGACCTGCTCGGCTAAACTCGGCTGAAACATACCAGCCGTAGTTTGGGACCATCGTCCCGAACCAATGAACGGACGGGACAAAGGTCCCATCCTACGGTAGTAATGATCCCGCCGCTCGCCTTAGCCTCGTTTTGTTTGGCTCAAACCAGCCTGGGGTGGGTCGCTTCGTAATCGGAGATCTTCTGCTCGTTGACCAACGTCAAGCTGATATCGTCCAATCCGTTTAACAAGCAATGGCGGCGAAAGGGCTCGACCGAAAAGGGAGCGACAAACCCTTGTCCATCGGTCACTACACATTCTTCAAGGTCGACGGTCAATGTGTATGGCGAATGCGAGGCATGGCGTTGGAAGAGATCCTCGATTTGTTCCTCGCTCAACTGGATTGGCAAGGTACCGTTCTTAAAGCAATTGTTGTAAAAAATATCGGCAAAAGAGGGCGCGATTATCGACCTCAACCCATAGTCGGCTATGGCCCATACCGCATGCTCACGAGACGAACCGCTTCCGAAGTTGCGCCGGGCGATCATGATCGTTGCACCGCGATTGCGATCGAGATTCAGTTCAAAGGATGGGTTCGGTGTGCCGTCTTCTTCGAATCGCCAATCGAAAAAGAGGTATTGCCCGAAACCGCTCCGTTCGATGCGTTTGAGAAATTGTTTCGGAATGATTTGATCGGTGTCAACGTTGGCGCGGTCCATCGCTGCAACGATGCCGGTTACCTTGGTGAATGGGTTCATTGGGCTGATGGTTTTTTTCGAGAGTAGATGGGAAGCGAAAAGGACGATCGACGGGAGCTTG
>JANODW010000528.1:0-19483 GCA_031412875.1 Pirellula sp.
ACACGCTTGTCTGGTTTCGAGGATGAGCTTGCTCGCCGAAAAGAGGCGTACAACAGAGCCATGCAAGATCTGAATGAAAACGGCAATACGAAATCCGAAAGGGTCACCAACGAAACGAAGCTCAAGGTAGCCTACGGTGCCCAGCAAGAAACCCTTGCGAAACTGACATGGGAACGGGGCCAACTCAAAACCGATGCGGATACGATCAAACCCAGAATGCAGGAACTTCAAAAGGACATCAACAACTATTTGCTCAATCTGGCTGATTTCGAAAACGTCAAAGACATTGCAGAGACCATGAATGAAAACCTGCGAAAGCTGGAACTGGGCGCTGACTTTGGGGTGAAGTCGATGACGAAACTAGAGACGCCCACGATTGGAGGATTCGCGGGCCCGTTTTGGACGCGATTCCTCGGGATCGGAGCGTTGCTCGGCTTTGTAGCCTTCAGCGGCTTGGCCTATGTCTTGGAGATGGCAGACCGTTCTTACCGAAACCCAGAGGAGATTGCGGGTGACCTCGGCATGCCCATCATTGGACACTTGCCTTTGGCAACCCTTTCTCGAGCTGACCGTATCGATGAGAAAGTCGACAGCTCCATTGTGACGTTGCACAAAAACAGATCCTCGTTGGCCGAAGCATTCCGTGGAATCCGGACCGCCGTTTTCTTTGGTTGCCAACAAGGAAACATCAAAGTCATTCAGGTGACGAGCCCAGTCCCTGGGGACGGCAAGTCGACTGTGGCGGCGAACATGGCCGTCTCGTTCGCCCAATCGGGCCGAAAGGTCTGCATTATCGACTGCGACTTCCGACGTCCCCGTGTCGCGAAGATATTTGGGTTGAAAGAAGACGTTGGTTTAGTTCAAGTGATCGGCGGCAAAGTAGACCTCGAGGAAGCGATCCAGCAGACGTCCATCGAAAACCTTTTCTCTGTCACTTGCGGCCGCCGCCCGGGAAATCCATCGGAACTGCTTTCTAGTGAGGCCTTTGCCGATGCGTTGAATGCACTCAAAGCGAGATTTGATTTCGTTATCGTCGATACGCCTCCGATTCTTGTCGTTAGCGATCCGGCAAACGTTGCAAGTCTCGTCGATGCGGTTCTTCTCACCGTTCGCTTGCGACGCAATCTCAAGCCGATCGCGACACGAGCTGCTCAGATGTTGCACTCCATCAACGCGAACATGCTGGGCGTGGTCGTCAATGGCATTGGAGTCGGCGGCAATGGATACGGGTACGGCGGATATCGTTATGACAACTACAATGGTGGTAGCTCAGGCGGATATGGAAAGAGTGGATACGGCGGCTATGGCTACGGTTCCACATACCAATATGGTGGCTACTATGGTGGAACCATGATTGGTCGCGACTACTACGATGATCAAATTCCAAAGCCAGTTGCCAAGAAAAACAACAAGGTCAATTCCTAGTTCGTCATCGAATGGGTTCTAGTGACTAAAGTTTGTGTCATGAACGTGGTGGGGCTAACACCTGAACTCCTGGAGTTCGCCCCGAATTTGAAACAGCTTGGAAAGGCTTCTCCGTGGGCGGCGCCCTATCCCGCCGTCACTTGCACGTCGCAAGCCACCCTGCTGACCGGACTCCCACCCAGCCAACACGGGATCGTTGGGAACGGTTGGTATTTTCGCGACACCGCCGAGATCCGATTCTGGCAGCAGTCCAACAGCTTGATCCAACACTCCGGTTTGCTCTACGACGGAATCGAGACGGCCAAGCTGTTTTGGTGGTTCAACCAGAATGCGCCCGTGCGATGGAGTGTGACCCCCAAGCCTCACTACGGCTGCGATGGCTCCAAGGTCTTCGATGTTCTCGATCAGACCGATTGCCGACTCACCGATCGGCTCGGCCCCTTTCCTTTTTTCTCGTTTTGGGGACCGCACGCGGGATTGCCCGCCTCGGATTGGATCGCGAAAGCCACCGCGTTGGTTCTCAAAAACAACGCACCTGAACTTACCCTCACCTACCTTCCTCATCTCGATTACGACTTCCAACGACTGACCGCACCGGATCCAGAACGGGTGGCGGAAGTAGACCGTTGCGCCGCAATGATCATCGATGCCGCGCAATCGATAGGCGCCGTTCCCATTGTGGTGTCTGAGTATGGATTGGTTCCGGTCCAAAAATCTGTCTCCATCAATCGAGCGCTCCGAGAAGCAGGTTGGCTGTCGGTCCGGAATGGGCCGTTCGGCGAGACGCTACTGCCAGGCGAATCCGAAGCGTTTGCCGTTGTCGATCATCAAGTCGCCCATCTCTACGTACGTCAGCCAAGCAAGCGAGAGGAGGTTAAACAACTCGTCCAATCGATAGACGGAATAGCGGCGGTAGTGCATCCCTCGGAAGTTGGCCTAGGCCATTCAAGAAGTGGCGAATGGATCGTGCTGGCCCGCGACGACGCGTGGTTCAACTACTATTACTGGCTCGACGATGCAATGGCCCCGGATTTTGCCCGTACGGTGGACATCCATCGCAAGCCCGGTTACGACCCCGTCGAGCTCTTTATGACCTCTAAAATCCGAGCCGCCTCTCGACTGTTACAGAAAAAGCTTGGATTCCGATACAAGATGGACGTTATCCCGTTGGACGCAAGTTTAGTGAAGGGGAGTCATGGGCTGCGTCCTAATCCGTCTCAAGGCCCATTGATCATCGGTCCGGATGCACCGGCGGACATGCTGCTCTTTAAAGAGTATATCCGAGGCTTGATTGGTCGACCTGGATGACCGCATCGCGACGCCATTGAACGCCTAAATCCCTACAGCACCCCGGAACCGCACCCTTTGAAAACGGTGTCTCGACCAATATGCAGCTTGTCTATTTTTTGATTCTACCCTCGGCATTGCTTTCCAATAATCTGCTTCCTTTTGTAGCCGATGGCGGATCGTCGTCTCTTTATGAAACGGGCGCGATCGATTGGAACGCTTGGATCAACATGTGGTTGGTTGTGGGCTGTTTTGCACTAGCTGCCCGTTGGCTTGAAAGAGCACAACGTCAGTGGTTTGATGGGTGCAGAGTTTCAAACGAACGCGGGGGATGGATGCAAGCGGTGTGGATGCCGGGCAATCCAACATGCCTGCTGCTTTGGCTTTGGTGTCTGCTACAGCCTATCTTGCTGGTTGCGTCGGGATGGACCCAATGGACCTGTCGTATGGCAGGCGTTCCTGGCTCGCAGGCGATGAGCATTGCGCTGTCGTTGTTGCCCAGCATTGTATTTCTAATGCTCGTCGAGCTGATTCATGTATCGCGAATGCATCGGATTCAGGATCCCAGCGCGTCTTGGATTTCGAAGCTGGCTTTTGGTCGTGTCGCGATGACCCGGGCCATTCTGGCTACTTGGTTTATTCCTCTGGCTCTCCCCATTGCAATAGCAACGATCGTCGATGTCGCCGCCAAGCTCCATCTCGCTGGACCGAACCAAGGATTGTTTGGGACCATTGCAATCACGCTATTGACGTCTGTGCTGGTGACGCTTGTGATGCCTCACGTTTTTGTCAAACTGATCGGAGCGGGACCCGTCGACGAAACGGTGTTGTCGCAAGTGGAGAGCACTTGGCGGTTGGGAAGTCCCAACGTGCCTCGCACCTTGCTGTGGCCCACGGGCTGTCGGATGGCCAACGCGGCCGTGATAGGCCTTTTTGGGATTGGCAGAAAATTGCTTTTAACCGACGCCTTGATACAAAAGCTCAATGATCGGGAGCTGGCAATGGTCGTCTTGCATGAGATGTCGCACTGCATTCGAATGCATGCATGGATTCGCATGATACCGACGGGGATCATTGTCGTATTGCTTTTAGGAGCGTTGACGCAATGGACGGGGATTTGGCTCAGCGCTTTCTGTGTTCTCTTGTTTATTGCCTTCATTGCCTCGCTGATCGCTGTGTGTTGGTGGACGGAATTCGATGCGGACCGTGTCGCGATTCAGACCATTCTGCGTCATACGGAGGGGGCGGATCGCGATTGTGTTTTTCGAACCCATGCAATGGCTTTATGTGAAGCCCTTCGTAAAATCTACGGCGAGAAAAACATGGGCAGACGCAGTTGGATGCACCCGAGTTGCAATCAACGCATCAAGGCGATCCAAGCGTTCGTCGTGCATTCAGCGTCTGGCCCCAGCTAACGCTCGCATCCATAACGGCGCGATCGCGGACCACTCAAAGTCGCGAGCCCGTTTGGCAGCGTTTCTCCCCAATGCGACGCGAAGCGTTTCGGATTCCATCAAACGGTCCAAACCCGAAACAATCTTATCCTCCGACGGAATGATCAGTCCACATTCATGGCCCTCCTCTGCCGAAAGGGTGTGTCTTATTGCGGGGCTACAATCGAGAACAGCGACTGGCAAGCCCGTTGCCATCGCTTCTAACATCGACTGCGGGAACCCTTCGTAATCGCTGACCAAGCAGTAGGCATTTGCAGAACGGAGCGAGGCCCAAACATTGTCGCTCCAAAGATCCCATTGGACGGAGTGCTGGAAGCCCAAGCGGCTCGCAAGCTCCTGCAATGCGACCCGTTCGGATCCGTCCCCGACAATCCTTAGTTGCCAGCTCGGGTGATGCGATGTCAGCGTCGACCAAGCATGTAGCAAACGATCGACTCGCTTTTCCCGGGAGAGCCGCCCGAGAAAGACAAGCGTTTTTGGGCCCTGCGAGAGGCGCTGCGACTCAAGTGTTTGGACATCCAAGTCGGGGATACGAATGGCGGAAGGAATCACGACGATTTTTGAGGGAGCGATCCATTTCCGTTCCACCAAATAATCTCCGACCTCGCGGGTTTGGGCGACGCATGTATGTGCTCGTGGGTAAAATCGATTGCGAAGCCATTCCCAAGGGTGGCTAAGTCTTTGCCGACGTGGATCGCTGCGTTCGGAGATCAGCACGGGGATGGTGGAGGGGCAGGCGATGAGCGTGAGGATGTTGGTGGAGTCACAAAAACTGACCACAACGTCGGGGCTCCAACCTCGAATTTTTTTTCGAAGCGATCGAACCCGGCGGAGATTTGCCAGGAGTCCGCGCAAAAACCCGCCCCGCCCCGATGCGAGTTGCAATCCGAACCGTTCGATACGCGGGTCTAAGGGATAGGCTTCGTTGCCGGTACCATCCAAGGTTACCAGACAGGTATCAGAGGAAATGGCGATCTCGTTGGCCAGATAGCTCATTTGCCGCTCCGAGCCACCACCGCGCATAGAATGGATGACCAGCATCACGCGCATCGGAAATTCGCTAGACTGCTTTTTCGACATTCAACACTGCACTTTCAATGTGACCGAACGTGGGCCATCCATTCCAACCGAATCCCAACTCTCTTTGCATCGTATGCGGTGCGAATCGATGGCACAACGTACCATCGGTCACCCACTCTATCCGTTCCTTGTTCCCGGAGACGCAAGTCGTTCGCTGCCAAGGCTGCGGCCTGGGACGGTTGGATCCGATGCCCTCCCCAGCGGCGATCGACGCGATCTATGCTAGTCAGTCGTATGCACAATCCTATGACGAGGCCGGGCAAGCCTTTGTGCTTGCAGAAGAAACTGCGAGCTCGCAGCTCGAGCCACGGTTCGCCAGACTGGCAACTTATCTACCCAACCAAGGCAATTTGCTCGACATTGGAGCGTCGCGGGGGATTTTCTTAAAGCACGCGGCAAAGCGCGGTTGGAAAATCCACGGGCTCGAAGCGGGAAAGGACGCCATCGCGTACGCCAACGAACGCTTTGGGATCCAGATCGAGCATGGAACGCTGGAGTCCACACGCTTGCCAGAATCCTACTATGACTGCGTTCATATGAGCCATGTCCTCGAACATTTGCAAGATCCGCTTTCCAGCATACGCGAGATCGCCAAGTGCATGAAGAAGGGGGGCGTTTTGGTGATTGAGGTCCCGTATGAATTCGGAGATTTGTTCGATTGTGTTCGAGAATGGGTGCTTGGTCGCCCGCGTCCGGTCAACGAAGTCCCGTCATCCCATCTCTATTTTTTTACCATCGGATCCCTTTGTGACTTGATCCGGGGAGCAGGTTTTGAAATCGTGTTTTCTGAAACGCCACGACGCAATCAATCCTTCGATAGCCGACTGCCGTTGGGGACGGTTTTCAAGCGTGGGGTTTATCGATTGGAAAAGGTGTTGAAAATGGGACCGTTGATCGAAGTGTTCGCGAGAAAGAGTTGAAATGTCGCAGCCGCTGAAGCCGTCCCATTGCGTCCGAGTCCTGTTGGTAGGGGACGTGGTAGGCAAACCCGGAGTTTCCATCCTGTGCGATGCCGTCGATTGGTTGCGAGAGGAACTGCGCGTCGATCTCATCATTGCAAATGCCGAAAACGCAGCCGATGGCGCCGGATTGACCCGCGCGCAGTACGCCAAGATTGTCGCTGCCGGGGTCGATGCAATCACCTTGGGCGACCATATCTACCGCAAAAAAGAAATCGCCTCGGTGTTGGAATCGGAATCCAATATCGTCAAGCCCGCGAATTTTCCGGAGTCCGCTCCCGGTCGCGACCATTGCATCGTCAAGACCACCGAGGGGATTCCAGTCGCCGTGATAAGTCTCTTGGGACGGGTGTTTATGCGACCTGTCGACTGTCCGTTCGCAGCAGCGACGCGGGTCCTCGCGTCATTGCCTGAGGATGTACGCATTCGCATTTGCGATTTGCATGCCGAGGCCACCAGCGATATGCAATCGATGGGGCGGTTTTTGGAGGGCAAAGTGACCGCGGTGTTGGGCACGCATACACACGTCGTTACCGCAGACGAAGAAGTGTTTCCAGGCGGAACGGCCTTTCAATGCGACGTTGGCATGACGGGGCCTCATCAAAGCATATTGGGGCGAGCAATCGAACCGGTTCTCAAGACCACGTTGAGCTTTGATCCGAATGCATTTCACGTCGCGACTGGCGATGTCCGCCTCTCAGGAACTTGGGTGGACGCCGATCCGACCACCGGCAAAGCGGTTTCCATCGGTCGCATTCAATTGCGGGATGAGGTATTGCAACAGTGGCGATCGCTTGGTCGCAAGTAAGCGCCTATGTTTTGGGTTGAGAATGAAGCAGCCAAATGAAACTTTTTTATACCGATCATTTCGAGTTGCCGTTGCCACCAGGCCATCGATTCCCCATGGCCAAATATCGTCGCTTGCGAGACCGCATCGTCAGCGACCCTTACTTTGCAAGCGATATATTGTTAGTACCCAGCGCGGTAACGGTGGAGCAACTCTGTCGAGCGCACGATCCAGACTATGTCGAGCGTGTGTTGGAGGGGCGGCTCAGTCCAGCGGAGGTCAAGCGGATTGGATTCCCGTGGACACCTGCGATGGTGGAGCGCTCCCAACGAAGCAGTGGAGCCACTCTGGCAGCGGCGCGGCATGCGCTGACCGACGGCATTGCAGTTAACTTAGCGGGAGGCACGCACCATGCGATGCGAGATGCGGGCGAAGGGTTTTGCGTATTCAATGATGCAGGGATTGCAATCCTGACGCTATTGGCGGAATCCCAAATCCATCGGGCAGTAGTGATCGATTGCGACGTGCATCAAGGCAATGGAACGGCGCAGATCCTAGGCAACATCGAGAATGCTTTTACCTTTTCCATCCACGGAGAAAAGAATTTTCCTCTGAGGCGATTCCCAAGCAATCTCGATATCGATTTGCCAGACGGCACGACCGACGAGCAGTACCTCGTGGCGTTGTCGAAAGGATTGAACTCGGTTTTTGGTTTAGGTCCATTTGATTTAGCGATCTACTTGGCCGGTGCGGACCCATACGAAAACGATCGTCTTGGACGATTAAAACTTACCAAAGCAGGTCTCGAAGCGCGCGATCGGTTAGTGATTTCGGAGTTGAGAAATCGGTCCATTCCGGTTGCGATCGCGATGGCAGGTGGCTATGCCCATAGCATTGATGACATCGTTGACATCCATTGGCAAACCGTTCGTATCGCTTCCCAGTGGTGTAGGTCGGTTGACGGTAGCGGATTCGAGTGATCTGTCGATGGATTGCATTGCACGCGCGAGTTGGCTAACCTGTTGCCCATGGAAATAGTCATTACCGCCGTTGGGCCAGACAATTTAGGGTTAGCAGACCCAATTATTCACGACGTCACCTGTCGCGGCGCAAACATCGCTGAGATCCAGATGTACGACCACGACGAAGCGGCCCTGTTCGCGATGATGTGCCGTTTTCATATTGCAGCGGATCAGCTCATTCCGATCCAGGCAGCCATGAAAGCCATCGCGGTTCAAAAGAAACTCGAGGTTCGAGTCTGGAGCCCGGATCTCCGCTCCGAGTGCCCCCAATTGGCGATCTGCGCGACGCGACTCGAGCCCACTCCCAGAGCCGTCTTGCAAGCCATCCAGCGCGGCGAGATCCGAGCCAAGCCCGTTGTCCTCATTGGAAACAGGAAATTCTGCGAACCCTTGGCGAAGGAATTCGGAGTGCCATTCGAGTACATCGGACGAGAGGATGGCTCAGGGGATGACGACGCGATGGTTCGAACCATCGACCGATACGATGCGGACTATGTGATTTTGGCGAGGTACATGAGAGTCTTGCCTCCGGACACCTGTTGGAAATTTGCAGGAGGCAGAATCATCAATTTGCACCATGGATTGCTGCCCAGTTTCCGAGGGCTTCGACCTTACCACGATGCCTACGCCGCACGGATGCTGACTTTTGGAGCAACCTGCCATTTCATCGTCCCCGAACTGGATGCTGGAAATCAAACGATCCACCAGTCGACCTTTTCCGTTCCCCCCGGGACGAAATTAGAAGAGGTGATCGCCAGGGGTGAGAGCGAGAACGAGCCGGCATGCCTGGTGGAAGGGGTTCGCCGCGTGTGTGCGCGGGAGGTCAAGCTGCATTTTCATCGAGTTGTCGCGCTTCCAACAGGAATTCTTTAAAAGCGACCCGAGCGGCAAACCCTATCCCGGTTTTACTTTGGAAAGGTATATCCGTTCCAACCCGCATAAACCAATGTGCATTTGTGTGAATCTATGTGGTCTGCGCGCTCTGCGCAAAATCCAGGTGCCATCATTGGGAGTGAAATTCTTCGGGTACGCCCCTCCTTGAAAATCTCACATGAACTTTGTGAACGAGTAACCACAACTATGATTCGAAACAAACTCCTACCGATCCTGAGCCTAGGCATAGCCCTGTGCATTTTGCATGGTGTCACGATGGCGCAGTCCGTCATCAACCGATCGGCTGCGCCTGATCGAAAAGGATTTTTGGAGCCCTATAAAGACACAGATGTCGCGAGTGCCGAAATGGGCGTGATACGCGAGTTGTATGTCAAGCCGGGTGATTTCGTCGACGAAAAGGACGAGATCGGACGACTCGACAATGAGCAGCAGCGATTCCTGGTCCAGGAGGCGGAGCTCGATGCCAATGCGATTGGGATGCTTGAAACCGCAAAGCGTGAAGCGGATTTCAATTTGCGACGCGTCGAGGAGATGACCAAGGCGGTTGCTGCCGGGACCAGTAGCCCTCGCGAATTGGAACGCTATCGACTGGATCTCAATATTTCCAAAGCGAAACTGCAGGCTCAGGAGGAAGCGAAACTGATCTCCCAAGCGAAGCTGGCCAAGGCAAAATTGATGCTCAATGAACGGACCATTCGGGCACCCCATCGCGGGACCATCGTCGCTATCCATCGCGATGTCGGAGAGTATATCGCTGGACATGCGCCCTCGGTTGTACGGCTGATCGATACGTCCAAACTTCGGGCGAGATTCCTATTGACCGAAGATGTTGCAGAGCGCTTTCGCAAAGCTGGAGTCGCAGAAGTGCGTCTGGCCAACCATATTGTCGTCAAGGCAGCGATCGAGTTCATCGCTCCGTTGGCGGACGCAGAGGGGCATCTTATCGAAATGACGGTTGTCATCGACAACGAAGATGGCCTCATCCGTTCGTCTAGTTGCGAACTCGTCCAGATCTAAGTCGAAGAAACCTATGAATCCGAGCCATCCCAAACCGCTAGAACTCCCGCCTGCTCCACGGTTGCCGCTCGTTCCAGAGAAGCGGGGAGTCGATTTCAACGGTATGTTTGACGTGGCTACCACGATCGAACATCTTTGCATGGACGGGATGAAAGACGCAGTGCCGCAGGGAGCTTTGAGTCCGGCGAGCATCGCTTCTGAAAAGTTGGAGGCGAAGAAAGCTACGCCCCCTAAAACATCGATCGCATTACCCACGTTCGATTTGCTCTCGGATAGCTTTTTGCAGTCGATTGCGAATCATATCGCGGGTGTGAGTGGGCGCTCGATCGGTTTGGCAATAATGTCCCAATCCGGTTCTCTGATCCAGCACGCGCAGAGCGGATGGGACGCAAGCGTCTTTCGCACCCAAGGGAGTGTATTGGCAAAAGTGGCCAGAGAAAGCGTGTGGAGAAAGGGAATTCGATTCTCATCCATCGAGTCGGCATTGGAAGCGGTTTCGCCTGGTTCGGTAGCCGCATTGGAGGGCGCTGGCGAGCAGATAGAAACCAGTGCGTGCCTCAGCGAACTTGCGTCGATTATTGGTTGCCCCGTTTTTTCGCTTTCCTTTGCGCTCCAAGATTCATCGGGGTTCGTAGTCTTTATCGGCTCAGCAACCTCTGCTAACGACGAAGGTTCCGCACCCGTTTTTTCGACATCGAGTCCAATGTGGCTTAGCCAAGAGGCGATGGACATGCTGGTCCGTATGATCGATACATGGCTGATCGTTCGGCGATGCAGTTGGTATTCCCGTCTCGTTGCTTGGAAAGAAGCGATACGATCTCGGCCCCGATTGTGGATGATTCCGATCGGAATCGCAGGGATCGCATTACTAGCACCGATTCCATACTATCCCCGACGAGAATGCGTCTTTGAACCCGAGACCAAGCAGTATTTGTCCAGCCCCATCCAAGGCCGGATCGCGAGCTGTGAAGTTCGACCGGGTGATCGTGTTGAGAAAGGCCAACTCATGGCGCGACTCGATGACGATCAATTGCGTCGGGATCTTGCCACCGCTCAAGCCGAATACGATGGGGCGAACAAGCGAAATGACTCCGCATTGGCAACCCGAGCAAGTGGAAACTACGCCCTAGCACAGATTGAGATGAATCAAGCCAAATGGAAGATCGAGAGTATCGAAGACCAATTGCGCCGACTAGAAATTCGCGCAACCACCGCTGGTATTGTCGTTCAAGGAGATTGGCATCGCAGTATCGGAATGCCGTTGACGTTGGGCCAAAGTCTTTTTGAAGTGGCCGAGTTGGAGTCGATGACTGCCGAAGTACGTCTCCTGGCTTCCGATCTTGCACAGATCAACGTGGGCGATGAAGTTAGCATTCGCAGCGATGCATCAGGGGTGGCAACCTTCCGCGGCAAGATTAGCCGTATCGAACCGAGAGCGACGGTGATCGACGACGCTGCGGTGTTCGTTGCAGATGTCATCATTCATGATCGCGAGTTGCAACTGCGACCTGGAATGAAAGCCACTGCACAAATCAATGCGGGCTGGAAGTCTCTCGGTTGGTACCTGTTCAATCGCCCCTATCGTTGGATCGCGAACCAATGGATTTGGTAGTCTCCTTCAGGATATGCAACCAACACTAGGAACGAATCCATGAACCACCAAACCCATCGCGTTCGACCGGAACTACGCTTTTCGCCTGCGCTCTCTGGCGGAGAGGTTTACTATGTCGTCGAGGACGCAGGCCAACACCGTTTTTGGAAAATCGGTCCGCTGGAGTACGAAATCTGTTCGTTATTGACTGGGAAATATCCTATTCCTGTCGCGGCGGCGATTCTCGCAAAGACCAGCAAATTGGGGAGAGAGGCAGGGGCGGAAAAACTGATTTCTATCGCCTCGCGGCTTTTGCAACTGGGGCTCGTCGAATCCGTTAGGCCTGCGGCGAGCGCAACGGCGAGTACGTCCTCGGACGCGCCACCGAATGCGCCACCCAATGCACCGCCGAACGCGCCGCCAAAAGCACCTCCCAAACTGTTTGACCCGAGTTTTTTTCGCATACCGGTGCTCTCCTCGGACGCGATCTATCGGGGCACTCGCGGGTTGACCTGGCTCATCTCGGTCCCGTGCTTGATGGTCGCCGCTTCGGTTTGGCTGGTCGCATGCATCGTGGCCTACCAGAATCGCGACCAACTGATCGCGTTAGGAGCCAAGCTGTTTGTCCCTGGGGGCCAATGGTGGCTGCTTGTGGCGTGGCTATTGCTCAAAGCGGTTCACGAGGCCGGCCATGCCATCGCGAACACGAAAGTCGGGGCCAGGTCCAACGGTGCAGGAATTGGTTTTATGTTCTTTGCCCCATCGCCGTATGTGGACGTGACTGGGTTGTGGGGTGTGCCTAATCGTTGGTCTCGCATTTTGGTAAGCGCTGCCGGCATGCTCTTCGAAATCACGCTCGCAGCGGCCGCAATCCTCTGCGCCTGCAACATCGAAAACTCCAGTATGAAGTACTTGTGTTTTTCTATTGCAACCCTCGGCACGTTCACGACGATCGCCTTCAATGGCAACCCGCTCATGCGATACGACGGCTACTATATTTTGGTCGACTTGATCGATCGGCCTAACCTATGGCAAGATGCGAGCCAATCCATGAAGGCTTATTTTTCGACGTGGATTTTCAAGGGACAAGAGGTTCCGTTTTGGTCGATTCCGCTGTTGGTCTATGGGCTTTGCTGCTGGATATCGCGATTGTTGTTGCTGAGCGCAATGGGCTGGGGCATGTGGATGACTTGGGACGGTGCTGGCCTGTTGGTCATTTTTTTCTTTGCATGCCTATGGCTCATCGTGCCGCAAGTCAATCGCATCAAAAACGGAGGGCAGAATGCTGGTAGGCCGTCGTGGCGCAGCTTGCTGGCCCCGATCTGCCCCAAGAAGGCCATGCGATGTTTCGGATTCGCTTGCGTGTTTTCGCTGTGCGGATTTTTACCGTCACCGCTTCAGATTTACTGGCCAGCCATTGTGGAATATGTAGATCCCTCGGACGTGCGCACGCAGGTGGCTGGATTTGTCGCTGAGGTTTTCGTTCACGATGGTCAAGGAGTGCAAGAAGGAGATGAGATCCTGAGGCTTGGAAATCCCGACCTGGAACTGGAATGCCAGAATGCGATCTCGCAATGGAAGGCAAGCCAGGGCAAGTGCGTTGCCCTGAGAGCCCAGCACAAGAATTCCGAATTGCAGGCCGAAGAGGCGTTGCAAGAATCTTTGAAGGTCAAAGTCGATAGCCTGACCGCAAAAGTCGACGCGTTGCGAGTCAAAGCGACACGAGACGGAATACTGATCGCAAGGATGTCTCGCAATTTACCGGGCAGCTTCCTCCCGGAAGGGCAGTCGATCGGCATGGTTGTCGATCCTTCCAAGATCGAGGTCCATGCATCCATACCGCAGTACGCTTGGGACAGAGTGGCTCATAATGTCGATGCGCCTGTTTCGGTCAACATGTTCAATGGCGACCGTTGGGCTGGCAAAATCAGCAAGACGTTGCCTCGTACCTCCGATGTCTTGGATTCTCCATCGCTTGGCGGAATCTATGGGGGCCCGATCGGGGTTATTCAAAGCAAAGCCGCCAAGGGAGAGTCCCAGCTAAAGAGCTATGCACCGAGGCTCCAAACCCGGATTGAGCTGAACGAAGCGTTATCCAACCACACATGGCTTTCTGGCAAAGGTTCCCACCGACGTCCTCCCCCTGGAGCCCATTGCTCGGTGAAGCTGCAATTGGAAAACGAGAGCGTGTGGCAGACGGCTTATCGCTGGACCCTTGCGGGCTGTGAAAAGCATTTTCATGAGACGCATTAAGCGTCGGCATGGAATCCTTGGCAGGCAGGCAGATGGGTGGAGTCCATTTGGGCTACAATAGAGGACCCACGTTCTCTGACCCACCGCACAAGGAGTTTTGCTATGAAACTGTTTTCCCCACTGCTTGGTATCCTCGCGATTGCGACGATTTTTTTGCCTTTCAGCGCCCGTTCTGCCCTCGGCCAAACGTCCCAAGATTCTGCGCCATGGGTCTCCCTGTTTAATGGCAAGGACCTCGCAGGATGGGTTCCGGTAAATGTCGCGCCCAACACCTTTACTGCGAAGGATGGCATGATTGTTTCGACCGGCAAGCCAACGGGTGTGCTACGCACCGATCGCATGTACGAAAACTGCATTGTCGAACTCGAGTGGAGGCACATCAAACCAGGAGGAAATGCGGGTCTCTTTCTTTGGGGGGACGGAGTCGCATCGGTAGGCATTCCTTTCACGCGTGGCATCGAGGTCCAAATTCTCGACAATGACTACAACGCCAAAGGAAAGAATGAATGGTTCACAACCCATGGCGATATCTTTCCTATTCACGGCGCTAAAATGACACCGGTGGGACGGATCGCCAAGAGCGGCGTTCGAAGTTTCCCCAGCGAAGAGCTTTCGAAAAATTCGCCTGAATGGAATCACTACCGCGTCGTTGCCAATAACGGCGAAATCCGCTTGAGCGTCAACGGCAAAGAAGTATCGGCCGGCAAGGACTGCTCCCCACGCAAAGGCTACCTGTTTTTAGAATCCGAAGGCTCTGAATGCCATTTTAGAAACCTGCGTATTCAAGAGTTGCCATCGACCAACGCGACCGAATCGGAAACCGCTCTATCCGGCGAAGGACGCGTTCCGCTGTTCACCGGAATCGATCTGGAAAACTGGAAGGTTCCGAACGGAGACAATGGGCATTGGAAGGTCGCTGGGGAAGTTCTCGACTACGATGGGGAAAGCGAATCCAAAGAAGACAAATCGCTGTGGTCGCAAAAAGAGTACACCAATTTTCATTTGATCGTAGACTGGCGTATCAAAGAAACACCCTATACCAATCCCAACGCGGCGCAAATTTTGGCGGATGGATCGGAAGCTGTCGATGCGGCGGGGAAACCGATCAAGTTGTCGATACGGGATTCCGACTCAGGGATTTTGCTACGCGGGAGCAGCAAGCATCAAGTGAACATTTGGTGTTGGCCGATTGGCTCGGGGGAGATGTACGGTGTGCGTCGCGATGCGAACATGCCCAAAGAAGTGCGTGCTGCGGTAACGCCGCGCTCGAAAGCGGACAAGCCGGTCGGTCAATGGAATCGTTTTGAGATCACGGTGCGTGGCGAAAACGTAAACGTCGTGCTCAATGGCCAACCGGTGATCCAGGACGCATCTATTCCAGGCCTGCCGGTCAAAGGACCGATTGGACTGCAGCACCACGGAAGCAAAAAGGACGGCCAATGGAACAGTCCGCCCGCGCTTGTCCAATTTCGAAATATCAGCATCAAAGAACTGCCTTGAGCTCAGTCTGTTGGCTTGGAAACATTCATGCGGCTTCCGTCACGGATCAGTGCGTCTAGCTGCGACGTCAAACGTGTTAGTATTTCAGGATGGGATGCAGACACGTCGGTGCGTTCCCCCGGGTCGTCGCTGAGCCGATAGAGCCCATGGGAACCGAGCGGGAACAAGGCTTCTTGATTGGTCACGATCGCTTGAGTCTTCGCTCGCTGTTTTAGACGCACAAGTTTCCAATCGCCCGAGCGAAGACCAAAGTTGCCGCTTCCATTGTCTTGAACGAGCAGATGGTCACGTCCCTTCGCATCCTGCTTTCCAAGAAACGCATCGCCGACGTCGAAACTATCGCGGCAAGCGTCTGGGGCAAGGGTTTGCCCGGTGAGCGAAGCGATGCTTGCTGCCAGATCGATGGTGCAGACGACTTGATCGGAAACGCTCGGTTGGATACGTCCTTTCCATCGGGTGATGAATGGTGTTCGCGTTCCCCCTTCCCATACGCTGTATTTGCCACCACGAAACGGACCGGCGGGTGCATGGCTCCCCAGTTTCTCGACGGCTTCATCTTTGTATCCATCATCCAGGACCGGACCGTTGTCCGAACAAAAAACAACGAGGGTGTTCTCCGCTAAGCCTAGTCTATCGAGCGTCTTGGTCAGCTCGCCAACGCACCAGTCCAGTTGCAAGATGCAGTCGCCTCGCGGCCCGAGTGTCGTTTTTCCCTGAAACCTTTCGTGGGCCACGCGAGGGACATGGATATCGTGTGAAGCGAAAAAAAGAAAAAAAGGCGCATTCCTGTTCTGTTCGATCCATCGATTCGACTGTTTCACCCATTCGTCCGCAAGATCTTCATCGCGAAAACGGGCTTCGCGCCCGCCTGTATAGAAACCGATTCGGCTGATCCCATTGTGTATGGTCTGGTTGTGCCCATGAGACCAATCCATCTTGAGCGTCGCGCGGTGCGTCAACCCGGTAGGATGGTCCTCCGACGGCTTGTTTTCCCCAACCCACAAAGGGTCCGTCGGATCCAGACGTTTCACATGCCGATCCTCGACATAGACTTGAGGGACACGATCGTTGGTTGTTGGCAGAAGGAAGCAATGGTCAAATCCAATGTCGAGCGGACCAGGCTTGAGTTCGCCATTCCACATCGGCAAAGGATCTCCGAGACCGAGATGCCATTTGCCAATGACCGCAGTGGCATAGCCTGCCCTCTTGAGAATGGACGGCAGCGTCTCTGTCCCAGGCTTGATGATTGCAGGCCCATTGGGTGGCGCGATACCGGTCCCTTTTTGACGAAAGGCATAAGTGCCCGTCAACAGAGAAAAACGCGTTGGGGTACAAGTCGATGCCGAACAATAACCGCTCGTGAAACGTACCCCCTCGCTTGCCAACCGATCGATCGCAGGAGTGCGAACCGCCGTTGCCCCGTAACAAGAGACATCTCCATATCCCAGATCATCAGCCATGATCACAATGATGTTAGGCTTGTCCACCCATTTGTCGGATGCATGAACTCCATTTGGGAACAGCAAAAGCAGGAGCAGCAAAAGGAATCGGAGCGGCAGCATAAACGTAGTCCTCATCAGTTTCTTCATTCGTCTTTACAAAAAACCATCGTACCCTCCATGGTAGTAAATGGTGGGCTGCGTAGGGATCCACTTTTGAGATTCTTCGACCCACTTCGAAAGATTCTGCGCACCCGGGAAAGCAGCTCGTCTCAAAAAGCAAACCGTTCATAGCGATGGGAGAGAAATCGACGGAAAGTAGTCTTTCGGGGCCGCTTCCTTGTTGACGAATTGCGAGTGGTACCAAGAAAATGAAACGGGGTGATCCGTCACCGTCCTTTTACTGTTGTCATGGGTGTTTTAGGAGTTTAGCCGTCGATGGAATGGTTGATTGTCTTATCGTTGATGGGCATTTTGGGGGGAGGCTACGCTTACATCAGCCACCTCGAACGCAAGCGAAAGCAGGGACTCATAGCGCTCTCAAGAGAACTTGAACTGGAGCTCAACTGGCAACTCCCCGAGACCGATCTGGTTCGCTTCAATCAATTCGAGATCGCCAACCAAGGCAGATTACCAACCTCGGGGACAACGCTTATCGCTGACGACGGGGAGACGCGGTTGGCGGTTTTTGATTTCTCCTACACCACCGGCTATGGCAAACATAAGCGTTCTCATCTGTTCTCGATTGCCATGGCGTCCAGTCCAAAATTAGCCTTGCCTACTTTTCGTATCGATCCCCAAACATGGAAGTCCAAGATTGCTGAACTCGTTGGTTTCTCTGATATCGAAATCGAAGAAGATCCCGACTTTTCCAAACAATTTACTGTCCATGGGGACGACCCGGTCGCCATCCGGATGTTTTTAGATAGCGCCCGACGGACTGCGATTTCCCAATTTCCCAATCAGAGTTTGGCCGGACGTTCGGACTCGCTTCTGGTCATTGGTAAGTATGGTCGACTTAAGCCAGAAAATATACGACAAATGATGACCGAGGCATTGCTCCTGGTCAAAGCCATGCGAGGGTAACCTCATGCGGGTGTAACGGACGCATTGACAAAAAGGTCCCCAAGCATGAGCGAGAGGCTTGTCGCTCCCTCGCGCACGCTTTGTTGCAGTCCCTCTCTACCAAGTCGTGGTGGGATAAAAGTTCTATACCCATGGACTTAGCGGCCGATGGTGATAGAAACTCCCCCGCCGCCGTACGATCCGCCTCGTGGAAACGCTCCACCTCCATAGGAACCACCACGTGGAAATGAACCACCTCCATACGAACCACCTCTTGGGAAGGCACCTCCGCCGTAGGAACTTCCGATTGGAAATCCACCCACGCCGTAACCACCGTTGAATCCATTGCCTCCACCGAATTGGTTCAACCCACCGTAGTTGCTCGAATAGGACGAGTAACCTCGGGAATAACCGCCAACACCGTAGTTCGTGCCGTAATAGGGCAACGTAGTAATCGGGCGATAGCTATAGATGTTATGCCCGGTATACGGATTGCATCCATGGTTATGTCCATAGTAATTCTGCGCCTGCGCCGAATCCGCGTCGCTCAAAACGGCAAACGTGGCCAACGCAGTTAAACTCAAGTTTCGGATCCAATTGATTTTCATAGCACTGATACCTTCTGACAAAAGACTTTCGCACATGCAGTCGGCGACGCGATTGTGGCTGCATAAATCCCTGTTTCACGCGCGCTGATAGATCGAAAGTACAATTTGCGTGCCAATTGCTAAATATATGCAAGGCGGCTCAGTCCGCTGTGCACTCAGCACACGCAAGGTCCTGAAAGCGTGTGCGATTGTTGCATTCCTCGCAAGCCGACGCGCGCCAGGGACTGCCATTCCCTCGCTCAAGCGTCGGCTTGCGAATGCGTTCCTGTTCAAAAAGGATACGTCGGTGTCGGATTGAGGGCGCAAAGCGGGAACGGGCCCATGGCTCGAACCGTTTTTTGGCGGAACGGCTACAATGGACGACAGTCCTACTGTGTTCGATTCCTTTCCCGTTGCTTTTGCCCATTCTCAATTTTCGAGCCTTGAACTTTATGCCTTCACCGCTCGCGAGCGCGATTTTCCGATATGTTCCCGCGATCGATTCATTGCGAACGTACAGTTTGGGGCATTTCAAACGGGACGTGTTTGCCGGTTTGACCGTTGCAGCGGTAGCCGTTCCCCAAGCGATGGCCTATGCGAGCATTTTCGGAATGCCCGTGGAAATGGGTCTTTATACTGCGATCATAATGACGGCTGTGGGCGCGTTGTTTGACTCGTCGAAGCAGTTGATCAACGGGCCGACCAACGCGATTTCGATTGCCATGTTTAGTGCGCTATCGGTGGTGCCAGAGGACCAACGCATCTCTGGGGCCATCATGATGGCATTTTTGATAGGCTTGATTCAAACCGCCATCGCTTTGCTCCGATTCGGCGATTTGTCTCGATTCATTTCTCATTCTGTGATTGTTGGCTTTACTTTGGGCGCTTCGGTCTTGCTCTTTCTCGACCAGCTAAAAAACGTTTTCAAACTGTCCGGGACGGCAACAAAAACCGACCACTTTTTGGTCCGCTTTTGGAGCGACATGACCGGTGGAGGGATGGTCCATCTTCCAACCGTCGGGATTGCTGTTTTGACGATCGGGATCGCGATCGCGATTCGACAATTGAATAGCCGATTCAAACTGGGGTTACCGGAATTGCTGATGGCCATCGCGATTTCGGC
>JANODW010000529.1:0-2505 GCA_031412875.1 Pirellula sp.
TGCCAGCAGCCTCAGCTCGATGCCGTCGATCGCTACCTCGAACCCAGAGGGTCCGTGAGAGGGGACTGCAGTGCGATCGGTGGGGTGCTGGCAAGTCATGAAAGGTTACTTGGCCCTGGCCCCAGCGGCGGCCTCTAAAGCGTGCTGCAGCCGCGCGACCCGTTCTGCAAGCGACTCGCTGCTCAGACGGTCTCGCAACTTGTCAACCATCAATGAAAAGGACATTGGGGTCACTTTAGGAGGATACATAATCTTGATTTCACCTTGCTCCATGCGTTCCAGTGCGATGCACATTCGCGTCCATTCTAGCTGTTGATCAAGCACTTCGCGGCGACATTGCTCCAACAACAAGTTTCCCGAATCATGCTCGGTAAAGACATCGAAAAACAAATTGCTGCTCGCTTGAATGTGACTGGCGCTCTTGCGCTGGCCGGGCAATCCGGATTGAATCAAACCAGAGACCCTCGCAATTTGACGGAATTGACGCTTGGCCATCTCGGTCGCGTTCATGCTTTGTCGTACATCCTCCTCGAGCCGGTCGGTGGAGAACAAACCCTCTCCAATTGCTTTTTCAATCGGGATGGCATGAGGTGATTGCAACACGATTCCATGGTCATTGCAAGCCATACTCATGGTTGTTTTCAGTTGACGTGTCAATCGGTACGCCAACACCGACGCCATCCCCTCATGCACCAATCGGCCTTCGAATGGAAATAGAAAAACTTGGTACCCGGCCCGATCGCGAATCACTTCGACCAAGAGCTCATCGTTTCGTGGCAAAAGGCTCCAGTCCTGTTGAAGATCAAACAGCGGCTTCAATGACTTCATCTCGGGACCGATCAAATTGCCGCAGGATGCTTCGTGAATCTTTTCGCGCAGGGCATTGCTCAATTCGCTGGAAAGAGGCATGCGTCCACCCATCCATCGCGGCACGGTGTCCGGCGTTCCTTTGGCCCTCTTTACATACGCCACATTGTCTCGGACGAGGACAAGCTCGACGAGCTTTCCTGCGAACAGAAATCGATCCCCCTTCTTGAGCTTGGCCACAAAGCTCTCTTCGACGGTACCGATCGTGCTGCCGCTCATGTACTTTACTTTCATCGAGGCATCGGAAACGATCGTACCAATGTTCAAACGATGGAGCGTCACGGTCCGCCGCAATGTGACTTGATACCGATTTTCGAGGAATTCGACTCGATGAAATTCGGGATACGCACCGAGCGAACTTCCCCCATGGACAATGAAATCCAGCACCCATTGCCACTCGTCTTCGCGCAGTTCCGAGAATGCTTGCGTGGATCGGACTTCCTCAAGCAAATCGGCAGAAACAAACCCGCCGCCTATGGCAATGGTGACCGCGTGCTGGACGAGCACATCCAAGGGTTTGTTCAGCAGCGGTCGAGCTTCCATCTTGCTCTGCTGGATTGCGTCTTTGGCCGCCGCGAGTTCGATCAATTCAAGTGCGTTGGTTGGAACAAAGATCAGTCGACTCTCAGCGCCTGGTTGATGCCCGCTCCGACCGGCGCGTTGGAGCAACCGTGCAGAGCCTTTCGGACTGCCCACTTGCAGCACCAAGTCGACCGATGAAAAGTCCACTCCCAAATCGAGACTGCTGGTGCACACGACCGCCCGCAACTTTCCACTTCGCAACCCCTTCTCCACCCAGTCGCGTGCTTGAGTATCGAGCGAACCGTGATGCACGGCTATCAGACCTGCCCAATCGGGTCGATGCTGCAGTAGGTGCTGGTACCAAATCTCTGTTTGGGATCGCGTGTTTGCAAAGACGAGCGCGCTTTGAACTTGATCGATCGCCTTGGCGGCTTGCGGGACCATCCGTGTGCCTATATGCCCCGACCACGGAAAACGCTCCATCTTGCTAGGTATCAAGGACTCTATCCGCAACCGCTTCTTGGTCTCGCCATGAATGATTTTGCAAGGCAGGCTGGCTTTGCAACCGACCAATGAAGCGCCTGCCGCCTCTAAATTTCCAAGCGTTGCCGATAAACCCCACGTTCGAAGGGCCGGATTGAGTTTCCGAAGGCGAGCCAACACCAACTCCACTTGAATCCCGCGTTTGCTTCCCAGCAGTTCGTGCCATTCGTCTACGATCACCCCCTCAATCGCACTCAATTGAGCTTGGATGGCAGCATGGGTGAGAAGCAAACACATACTTTCGGGGGTCGTGATCAATGCAGTGGGCAAACGCTTGAGCTGCTTGGCCTTGATCCGGGCGCTGCTATCTCCCGTTCGAGATTCGAGCAGCCATGGCAGTCCCATTGCTTCCAAGGGCGCTCGCAGCGCGTTTTCCGTGTCTGCGGCCAAAGCCCTCAAGGGAGTGATCCAAACGACTCGCAACGGCGGGGGATGCTTCGGATCCCATCGCGCCCGATCTTTGTTCTGCGCAAGCCAACTGAGGATCGGCCCAAACCATACCGCCATTGTCTTTCCCGTTCCCGTTGCGGAGTGGATCAACCCGCTGTCCCCTTGCGCGTACGCTTTCCATGT
>JANODW010000530.1:0-6227 GCA_031412875.1 Pirellula sp.
TTTTTTCGTGGCGAGCGTGCAGCAGACCGTAAATGGCTTCTCGCCGATTTGTGGCAATGCGTCGGAGCCGATCGCTTCACCAACTTTCAGTTTGCTTGGATCGGTAACCGATTTATTGGATTTGTTTCCATCGACTTGCGCTGCGGGTTTGTCGGGCGCCATCGGATAGAGTGTCTTTGGGTTGGCGACGGAACCTGCGGGTCGGCGTTGGGCAGGATGATCCCCACCAATCTCTGTACGGAACTTGTCCGCCAATTGTTGTAGTTTGAGAACGATCTCCGGATGCATCGACGCGACGTTGGTTTGTTCCGCGATTTCAGTGTCAAGGTTGTACAGTCGAGGGTTGATGCTCGCGTCCTCGCTGGCAGATTTGCCCATCGATTCGGGTTGCGTTGCGATGGCTAGTTTCCAGGGGCCTTGCCGCACGGCTTGCAGTTGGTAACCGGAGAAATAGTAGTGTGCTTCGCGCTGCGATTGGTTGGATTGGCCGAATAACAATGGGGAGATATCCCTGCCATCGATGATACGGTCGCCATCCGATTTGCCACCGGCGATCGATACTGCGGTGGGCAAGATATCGATGGTTCCGGCGACTGCGTCGCATAGGCTGCCGGGTTTTATTTTGCCTGGCCAACGCGCGATCGTGGGGACTCTCACGCCGCCTTCCCAAGTGCTCCCCTTTCCCCCTCGCAACGGAAGCGCGCTGCCTCCATCGCTCCCTTTGACCAGCCACGGCCCATTGTCGCTTGTAAACAGAACGAAGGTCTTCTCATCCAATTGCAGTTCTCGCAACGTATCCAAGATGCGGCCGACGCTCCAGTCGACTTCCTCGACCCAATCGCCAAATCGGCCGTTCGCGGATTTTCCTTGAAATGCGGCTCCGGGATGGATGGGCGTATGCACTGCGTTGTGGGGTAGATAGAGGAAGAAAGGTTGTTTCCGATTGTCCTGCATGAACCGTATGGCCTCTTGTGTATACCGTTCTACTATTTTGGATTGTTGCTCATCCGTGAGCAATTCGACGACATTTTCATCTCGCAGGAGAGGCGAGACACGCTCGGAACCATCGATCGCTTTGCGTTGCATGTCGTTGGAATAGGGGATGCCAAAGTAATGGTCGAATCCTTGCTTGGTAGGCAAAAAATCGGCCTGATCGCCAAGATGCCACTTTCCAATGCAAGCGGTCGCATAGCCTAAGGGCTTGAGACGTTCGGCGGTGGTGATTTCCGCAGGATGCAACCCGACCGCGTTTCCAGGAAAGAATACGCCGGGTACCGAAACGCGTGCTCCGTAGCAACCGGTCAGCAATTGAGCGCGCGACACCGAGCAGACAGGAGCAGCATAAAAGCTTGTCAGCTTCATTCCTTGCGCGGCCATGCGGTCCAAGTTGGGCGTGCGTTGTTTGGTAGCGCCAAAGGGCCCGATATCTGCGTACCCCAAATCATCGATGAAGATAATCACGATGTTTGGCCGGGACGTCTCGTCTGCGTGCGCGATCGCGAATCCGAACGCTATAGAAGCCAGCACAACGGTCATCAGCATTGAGAGCGAGTTACTTTTCATGTTTGCAAGTCCTAGGGTAATAAAGTCAGTGTGATGCGGCGCACGTCCATCACCGTTTTGCCAGGGATATCGATCGCACGAAGCGTTAGCAGACCTTTGACGGCCGGCATCGCTATCTCGCCAAGCTTCATCGTTTTGAACTCTTTCATCTTGCTTTCGCCATTGGGACGAGGCAGGGTGTCTTGATTGCTATACAAAGGAGGGTCCCAACCTTGTACGACTTTCCCATTCAACCGCGCATCTTGAAACGATAGCTCGATCGTGGATCCCACATCGGGGATTTTGCAAGTGTAGTCGATCGTCACCTCGTAGGTCCCCGCTTGGTGGACGTCTAGAAACCAAACCATGCTGTCCTCTTTCGTCGACCAATTTACAAAATACGAACAGTTGGGGGCACTGCCGCTCCTTTGAACGCCCCCGCCTGGTTCGCCATCCCGGGCGGGCAGCATGGCGGATGGAAATTCGCGATATCCTACCGGGATGGGTCGTTCGTCTACGCCGAATGCTGTTCCGATCATCTTGGGAATTGGGCGTTCCCGGCGCTTTTGTTCGCTGATAGCCTGCATCTCTTTTTGCCAGGACTTGACGGACTCTTGCAACTGAGCAGCGATCGCAGGCTCGCGATCGTTGATGGGCTGGGTTTGGCCGGGATCGGTGCGCATATCGAATAGTTTTCCAGCGCTATCCAGTCGGTGCGATTGGGTTCGCACGCTGACGGCCCCGGACCAAGTCGAATAGATCATGCGGTCTGGCCAAACGATGGGCTGTTCTGGATTAAGCACCTGGGTTGTTTTTAGCAAAAGGGGAGTCAAATCGCGACCGTCCAAAGGCTTGTCGCCAACCCGTTGGATCTGCGTCAATCCGGTCAATGTCGGTAACAGGTCGATGGCCGCAGAAATTTGATCAACCCGATGTCCTGCAGGAAGTTTGGCGGGCCATTTCAAATAGCAGACCGATCGCACTCCCCCTTCGTCGGTCGAACCTTTTTTGCCTTTCATCCCTCCGGTCCAGCGAAAGGAGTTAGGTCCATTGTCTGAAAAGTAAAGGATGAGGGTGTTGTCCTCCAATTGGTGCTCCGTCAGTTTGCTCAAGATACGACCAACGTTCGTATCCTGGTTCTCCAACATCGCCAACGCGCAGCGGGTTTCATCGAGCGCTTCGCGGCGAGGGTCGGTAGCTGTTTGAGCGATCGATTTGTCTTTGAATCGTTCCCAGTCTGGCGAGGGAACGGCCCATGGCGAGTGCGGGGTAGTGAACGGCACAAAGCAAAAAAACGGCTTGTTCTTGTTGCGATCGATAAAACCCATCGCACGGTCTGTGCAAACATCGACAATGTACCCAGAGGTCCGAATCATGCGGCCATTCTCTTCCAAGGGTGGGTCGAAGTACTCACCCCAATGGCCGGCGGAATAACCAAAGTACTCATCGAATCCCCGAGCCATGGGGTGGTAGGGCCATTGGCTGCCATTGTGCCACTTGCCAAACGCGCCGGTGGCGTACCCGGCCGCCTTGAACGCGTCGGCGAGCGTTTTCTCGTCCAGATCCAGCCGCTCTTGGCCTGTCGAGACTCCACGAACGCCACCGCGTAGATGGTAGCGACCGGTCAGGAATTCAGCTCGCGTAGGCGAACACACCGGGCAAACATAAAACCGCTCCAGCGACACCCCCCCACGCGCAATCGAATCGATGTTCGGGGTGTGAACTTGTTTGTTTCCTGAAAAGCTATAGTCTCCCCAACCTGCGTCGTCGGCCAGAAAAATAACGACGTTCGGCTGCGACGCTTGCAGGGCGCTCTCGAGCAGCAGCGCCAAAGCGACAACGAGTATTGGAATCTTCATAGGGCTACTTTGCTTTTTGGGTGGGCACGGGAGTCGGGTGTGTATTTTCCAGCGAAGCCACGTTGGCGACCAGGCGAGGGACATAGTCATTGTATCGCTTGTCCGGCGAAGGCCCGGTTGTCGGTAGCTTTGCGATTTCCGCTCGTAGCGGTGCGGCGATTTCACCGAGCGATTCTACTGCGGCCAACGCGGCCATGGAGACCAAGACGCCATGGGTCTGCGGGGGTGCGAGCGTTGCTAAAGTCGCCAGCGCATTTTCTCGCAGCGGTCCGTCGGTGTGCGATGCCAACGCTTGAGCGGCAGCGATTCGCACGTCCAACGATGCGTCCGAAAGGGCCCGTTGCAGAAGATCCTTGTGCAACACGACAGCTTGGTCGCCTTGGTTCAACAACCCGATCGCTCCCCAGTAACGCACGGCGCTGTCGGGATCTTTTAGCAGTGCTTCGAAGTCGCTCCGGCGAGCAGGATCGGTACGCGAACTCATGTCCGCAGCGAGGAGGATTCTCTCCAGCGGGTACTGGTCCGCGTCTCGCGCCATCGCATAAGGGGTCGTCCCTTGCGACCTCGCGTGCATCTCGCGTTCGGGCAGCAAGCAGACATCGCGAATTTTCAAGGCATGGGCGACATGCGCGTTTCGAAACCTTTCCAGAACACTTTGATGCACCGGTGTATTGGCGAGATTGTGAATTTCGTCGCGGTCTGAACTCAGATCGTATAGCTCTTCGGGAGCCTTGGGTGCGCTCCAAAAAATCGACTGCGCCGGAGTAGCTTTTCGGGATAAAAAGAGTTCGTGCCAAACGCGAGTGGTTGGGGTCTCAAATTGGTAGGCAACTTTTTGGGCTTGGGAAACATGCGGCATGTAATTGCGTAGGTAGACATAGCGGCCGTCGGTCACGCTGCGCACCAGATCCATGCGCTCATCCATGCGGCCGCGTTCGCCGAACAGAAAGGGCTGAGGTTGGCTCGGATGAACACCTGCAAACGCGTGACCTTGCATCCATTCGGGCGGCTTCACGCCAGCAAGACTGAGAACCGTGGGGGCCAAGTCGACAAAGCTGATAAGCCGATCCGAGGCTCCTCCCGAGGTGTACCCCGACGGCGCAAGGTGCTCCCATTTCTTTGGAAAATAGACGACCATCGGGACATGCAAGCCCGAGTTGCAGGGCCATCGTTTGCTACGCGGCATCCCGCTACCATGATCGGCGTAGTAGAACACGATCGTGTCCTCTGCCAGGCCTGCTTCCGTAAGTTCGCGAAGGTGGCGGCCTGCATCGGCGTCCGCTTCGCTTACTTTGTCGTAGTACTGAGCCCAGTCCGCACGCACTTCGGGAGTATCCGGGTGGTAGCTGGGGACACGCACGCTGGCCGGATCGGTGATCTGTTTGTGAGGACGGGTGCGGATCTGGCTTTCATGGCTTTTGGTTGAGTTAAAGATTGCGAAGAAGGGCTGGGAGTTCTTGCGATTCTTCCAGTGGGCTTTGGCCGACGATTCGTCCCACACCTTGCCCGGCTCGCGCAGGTTGTAGTCCGTTTTGCTGTTGTTCGTACAGAAGTATCCGGAGTCGCGCAGTAGTTGCGGGTACATCAGGATGCCTGCAGGCAACGACACCATCGAACGCATATGCAGTCCGCCGGTACTGCAAGGATACATGCCCGTAATAATGGCCGTCCGGGCCGGGGCACAAACAGGCGCGACCGACCATACATGCTTGAACCTGAATCCTTTCGCGGCCAGTCCGTCGACGTTAGGAGTCCGAGCCAACGCGTCCCCATAACATCCCATCTCGGGGCCATGATCCTCGCTGGTCAACCAAAGGATGTTCGGCCGTTCGGAACCTTGCTCGGATTCCGTGATCGCCCCATCGACCATCGCCGAAACAACCTTGGCCGCCGGGTGAACCCAAGCGACCACCAGAAACAGCGCATAGGTCCCCAAGGAGGACCACCGAGATACCAACATGTCAAGCTCGCCAAAAAGGATACAGACGGGAAGGACGGACTGCGAACAAATGAAATGCCAAACGCAGTCCGTCGCTATTGTACCCTGAAGCGCGCTCCTCGAAGCGTGCCGCCTGAAACGTGGACCCTAAAGCGAACGCATTTTTGGGACGCGTCCTCCATATCCATGCGATCCACGCGTTCAGCCCGCAAAATCCTCGTCATCGCTGTCTGAGCCGACGATGAATTCCTCGTCTCCCACCACCACACTGTCGCCCGGACGGAGTTTCTTGCCACGCCTGAGTTCGATCGCTCCATTGACATAGACAGCGCCCGACTGAATGAGGTGTTTCGCTTGCCCTCCTGATTGTGTCACTTCTGCCAATTTCAGAAATTGATCCAGCTCGATTGTTTCCTCGTCCTTTTGGGGATCCATCGCATCCTCATCCATCTCAAGCACTTTGCATTTGGAGGCCATAAAAAATTTCGATCTGCAACATTCACTCTAGAGCTTAATCATGAAAACGCGGAGTGCAAAGGAGCCGTTCGCTAGCAATGCACCTGCAATCAACATCCGCAAAATCGTCAGCCTTGACGTATTCAGCTTTATTTTCCAGTGCCACATACCGATGTTGTTTGAACGTCGTCGTAGGGCGTGACGCAGTGGAATGGACTTTCATCTTGCACCGAGCGTTGGAGATCCAGCGTTCAAAAGGATTTGGCAGGGGCAATGATTTCCCAGATCAGCAAAAAATCAACGCGAATCGTTGATGTCCTTTCGCAGAATCGCAAGCCATCTCAAATTGCTTGGGGGGTTGCGATGGGGGTAATGATAGGTCTTGTTCCCAAAGACAATTTAATTGCAGTATCGCTTTTGGCCATCATTGC
>JANODW010000531.1:0-1313 GCA_031412875.1 Pirellula sp.
CCAATACCCCGGACCAACAAGAAGTTTCGGATTGGATCCAATGGGCACAAAACTGCCGCGCTGTCCGCGCGGCTTAACGATACTCAGTGGCATCTGAGTTCACCAATGCTTCCGGAATCCATTGAGCAACGGGTTCTGCAAGCGATCCCGTTCTGTTAGCGGTTTCTTTCCTTCATTCTTTCCTAGGCTATTTTAGCTTAGGCTAACTTTGAGCCACCCCCATGATCGACGTCTCTGAGATAGTTGAAATGCAAGTGAACTGCGTTGCCAAATGGCACGTAGAACCTATCCAAAATCCTTTTGCTACCGACGGAACACCCCCGAGGTTACTTTCGATCGCTTGCCAACAACACCAGTTCAACTATTTGTTATGGCACGAAGAAGACATCGCGAGAAGTTTAGATGTTTCCGATTCGAAAATTGCGGAAGTGAAACGAAACATCGATAAATACAATCAGCAGAGGAACGACTGGATTGAAAAAATTGATGATTGGATAACAACGGACCTTGAGGCTAGAGGGATCGCAAGCCAGTCGGGAGCACGGCTCAACACAGAAACGCCTGGAAGTGCGGTGGACCGTTTGTCGATCATGTCACTTCGGATTTTCCACCTCGACGAGCAACTTAGCAGAAAAGATATCGATCAACAGCATACGGAAAAGGTCCAAATGCGATTGGCAATCTGTCGATTGCAACAGAGCGATCTCAGCCAATCTCTGGCGGAACTGCTGGCAGACATCTATTCCAGCGTTAAGCGGCATCGTACCTATCGGCAAATGAAAATGTACAATGATCCGACTTTGAATCCGTATCTCTATGGAAGCGGCAAGACCCGGTAAACAATCGCGGACGCAAGCCGAGCGAGGTGTGAGCGATGGTGATCGAAGGGATTCTGACGACGGAAAATTTGGATGGCAGCATGCATGTGGCGCCCATTGGTCCTCACGTCGATTCCGAACTGACGTGCTGGATCCTTAAACCGTTTCAATCGTCAACTACATTCGCCAATTTGCGAGTGTCGTCGCGTGCTGTGTTCCATATTGTGGATGATGCGCTATTGATGGCTTGTGCGGTCCTTGGGATGTGCAATCCGGTTGGGGGGGCCCAGAACCCGTCGAGTCTGCTCGGTGTGGATTTGTTCCAAGAACTGACCTCGGCCGAGCATGACGCGGCTGCCGGTTGGGAGCTCAGTCTGAGTTGCCGGACGATTGCGTTGTCGGTGACGCAGTGGGATGTTACGGAGCCGCGTGCGATCGCCACGTGCGTGGCGACCAAGGTTCAGCAGGTGCGACCGTTTTGGGGTTGGAACCGCG
>JANODW010000532.1:0-3594 GCA_031412875.1 Pirellula sp.
AGTTTAAACACCACAGTTCCTAACAGACTGACCCCAAGCAACATAAGACATTCATAATCGACAACATGAGCAACCGAGCCGCCAAATACGAGCAACTTCACAAGTCGCTCAAAAAGCATTTTCGATCCCTTCCAGAACCGGGCGAACGCAGTGTGCTTGAACACCTGCTCTACGCCTGCTGCCTAGAAGATGCCAAAGCGGAACAAGCGGATGAGGCTTTTGCAAAACTGCAACAAGCATACTTTGATTGGAACGAAGTGCGAGTCACTACGGTGATCGAACTGGCAGAAGCACTGGTCAGCTTGCCTAACCCAACCCAAGCAGGGCACCGGATCAAGCGATGCCTCCAATCGCTATTCGAGGCACGTTATCAATACGATATCGACGACCTGAAAAAGGCAAACCTGAGCAAAGCCACCGAGGAAATGACTGCCTGGAAAGGGATCTCTCCTTTCGTCCTCAACTACGTTTCCCAAAATGCCTTGGGAGGTCACGCTATCCCTGTCGATTCCATCACTTTGGACGTTATGGTGGACTGCGAAATCCTCACGCATGCAGAGGCCGAAAAGAAACTTCTGCCAGGTGTCGAACGGGCCATCCCAAAGAATAAAGGGAGCGAGTTCGCATCGCTGTTGCACCAGTTCGCGATCGAGTTCCAACAGCACCCAAAGAATCCCGCTGCTCTATCCGTTTTCAAGGATCTAGGGGTCTCACCCAAACCCAAGTCGGCTCACAAGCCAGCTTCGAAAAAGGAGACCGCAGAATCCGTTGACCACGTGCCATCCGCTACCGATGCCACTCCGGCCACCAAGACCAAGGGCGCTCAGTCCGCTCCACCCACCGCCAAAGCCAGCACCAGCCCAGACACTGCGACCGCAAAGAAAGCCGACAAAGGAAGCGTCGAAGCGACCAAATCCAAAGACACCCATGCCAAAGATCCCCAATCAAAAGGGGATGGCAAGTCTGAAAAGCCTTTAGATCCAAAAAAGAAATCGGAATCGAAAGCGGAGCCAAAGACGGCGGCAAAAGAGGCTGCACCAAAAGAGGCTGCATCCAAAGAGGCTCCGGCAAAGAAGAGTGAAAAGGCGGTTCCCAAGCCTGCAGCCAAGAAAGATGAGAAAGGTTCCCCCAAAAAACTCGCACCCAAACCTCCCCCCGCAAAACCAACCACCAAGGAACCTGCGAAAAAGTCCTCCACCTCCGCAAAGGCTTCCAAGCCTGAATCGGAACCAAAAAAAGCAGCGCCCCCAAAGAAGTCTGATAAGCCTTCCACTGCAGGAGCCAAAGGGTCCGCAAGCACGACACCCACGAAGAAAAAACCTCGATAGGACACAGCCTGCCGCTCGCCTTAATACGATTCCTGTAACTTACAAAAACCTTCGATCACTACTCCTACCCAACAGGAGCAAAACATGGCCGGACATTCGCAATACTCAAACATCAAACACCGCAAGGCGCTGGTGGATAGCAAGCGAAGCAAACTTTGGAGCAAACTGTCCAAAGCGATCATCGTCGCGGCGAAACTCGGAGGCGGGGACCCAAGTGGAAACGTCCGGCTTCGAACGGCTATCCTCGACGCAAAAGCGGTGTCCCTCCCCCGCGACAATATCGAGCGAGCCATCAAAAAAGGAATCGGCGAGATCGAAGGTGGCGATGTCGAAGAAGTCCTGTACGAAGGATACGGTCCAGGTGGCGTTGCTGTTCTGTGTGACATCATGACCGACAATCGCAACCGCACTGCACCAGAAGTCCGCAAGCTTTTTGAAAATCATGGCGGCAAGCTCGGATCAACCAACTGCGTTGCATACCTCTTCGAAAGGAAAGGGATCGTCATTGTCAAACAATCGTCGGTCGAACTCGAGCAATTGATGGAGCTCGCACTTGAGAACGGTGCGGACGATGTCACCGAAACCGGAGAGGTTTTCGAGGTGACGTGCACTCCCGACGTTTACAGTGCCATCGTCGAAGCGATCGAATCGCAAAACATTGAAATCGAGATGAAAGAAGTCCGGCGCGTGCCGAGCAATTCGGTCGAAGTTGATTCTGAGACGGCAATTGCGGTAATGCAGTTGCTCGAAAAGCTTGAGGATCACGACGACATTCAGTCGGTTGCCTCGAACGTAAGCTTTAC
Source organism: Pirellula sp. (assembly GCA_031412875.1). Taxonomy (GTDB): domain Bacteria; phylum Planctomycetota; class Planctomycetia; order Pirellulales; family Pirellulaceae; genus JBKCUI01. Next base: position 2,132 of record JANODW010000532.1, read on the forward strand.
CGACGAGCAACTCGCTTCCCTCGGCTGACCGATTGGTTTTTCATGACGACGAATGCACTTGGTATTGAGCGACTCGACGCACGCCTACCTACGTTTCCTGACGACTTAGCCAAACTAAGAAAAAAACTGAGCCCCGATGGGACGGTGGTTTCGGAACGCGGTAGGCAATTGACCATGTCGGTCTTCGGCGAGCCGCTGACACCACAGCAAGTCGTCGAACGCATTTGCCGGGACGTGGTTGAACGGCGCACGGAAGCGGTTTTGCATTACGCAAGAGCGCTGGATAATCCCGAGTGTAGAGCCGATTCCTTGCGTGTTCCTGCCCATCGACTTCTCGAAGCGCATAAAAATGCTTCGCCAGATTTCCTAAAAACGATTCGCAGGATCCGCGATAACATTGTCGGTTTTCAAAAGGAAATCCTTCACCAAAACGTGATCTCCCGGCCAAGCCCTGGTATTGTACTAGAACAGCGATACACTCCGCTCCATCGCGTTGGCATCTGCGTCCCCGGGGGCGCGGCAGCTTATCCGTCAACGGTACTGATGACAGCGATTCCAGCGCAGTGCGCGGGCGTGGCGGAAATCGCCATCGTTGCACCTCCTACCGAGCTCGGAGCATACAATCCTGATGTATTGGCGGTATGCCATGAGCTTGGAATCAGCGAAGTCTATGCGGTAGGCGGAGCGCAAGCGGTCGCGGCACTTGCCTATGGCATTCCGGAAATTCCGAGCGTTGACAAAATTGTGGGCCCGGGCAATCTCTTTGTGGCCTTGGCCAAACGATTGGTTTATGGAGAAGTCGACATCGATTCCATCGCCGGCCCGAGCGAGGTCGTCGTGATTGCCGACGCAACAACGCTTCCTGGATTTGCTGCCTCGGACATGCTCTCGCAAGCGGAACATTCCCCAGGTGCTAGTATTCTCATCAGTTGGGACAACAGTGTCTTGGACCGGATCGAGCATTGCATGGTCGAACAACTTTCTAAACTAGAACGCGCCGACCTGACGCTTGCTTCCCTCAAAGCCTTTGGAGCAATGATTCTTTGTCGAGACGAAGACCATGCTTGCGAAGTGACCAGCCAGATTGCCCCCGAACACTTGCAAATTGCATTGGAGAATCCACGCAGGCTTTTGCCTCGCATTCGCAACAGCGGCGCTACTTTTCTTGGGCACTATTCGCCAGTGGCACTCGGAGATTACGCGGCCGGTCCATCGCATGTGCTGCCCACTGGCGGAACAGCGCGGTGGGCCTCAGGACTTTCGTCCAACCATTTTTTGCGATCTAGCAGCGTCATCGAGTACGACCAACCCGCGCTGCGCGACATCGCGCAGCACATCGCGTTGATGGCGGACAAAGAAGGGCTAACGGCCCACAAAAACAGCGTTCTAATACGGTAACAAGCATCGCGTTCTCGCCCGAGTTGACTTGCACTCTGTCTGCCAAACTTGCTCCGATGTGCTTA
>JANODW010000533.1:0-5668 GCA_031412875.1 Pirellula sp.
GCTTTATTGGAATTGAGCACTGGGAGCGACACGTTTATTCGGCCGAGTATTGGCAGTTGGTTAACGTACGGACTGGGGACAGAAAACCAAGACTTGCCGGGTTTCATTACCATTTGTCCATCCCTCTCGCATGGTGGGGCCAACAATTGGGGTTCGGCCTTCCTGCCCGCGGTCTATCAGGGAACTCCGATTGGGAATGCTGGCCTCGCATCGGACAAGGCAAAGATTCCCTTTATAACTCGTCGAAATCCGCCGCAGCAGCAACGCCTCGAACTCGATTTGCTCAAGCAACTAGACCAGCAAAGGATCGCGGAAATGGGGACCGATCAAGAGTTGGAGAGTCGCATTGAATCCTTTGAGCTCGCGTTTCGAATGCAGAACGAGGCGCCTGACATTCAGGACATCAGCAATGAGACGCAGGCGACCTTAGACATGTATGGCGTCAACAATCCTGAAACCAAGAACTTCGCCATCCAGTGCTTGATGGCGCGTCGCTATGTGGAGAGCGGCGTGCGGTTTGTGCAGATTTCGCATAGCTACAAATGGGATCAGCATGGGGATTTGCAAAAGGGGCATTCCAAGAATGCCAAGGAGGTGGATCAACCGATTGCTGCCTTGCTAACAGACATGCGCCGACGCGGTTTGTTGGAGGATACGATCGTGTGGTGGGGTGGCGAATTTGGCCGGACGCCGGTGAGCGAGGGAGGGCGAGATGGCCGCGATCACAATCCTCACGCCATGACCCAATGGTTTTGTGGCGGCGGATTTCGCGGGGGTACCAAATACGGTGAGTCCGACGAATACGGATACTATGCGGTGAAAGACAAAGTGCATTTTCACGATTTGCACGCCACGATCTTGCACCAATTGGGTCTGGATCATACCAAGCTGACGTATCGCTATGCGGGTCGCGATTTTCGGCTGACCGATGTGCATGGCGAAGTCATCCGCGGAGTCTTGGAGTGACGCCGATTTCGCTCCCCCAAACCCGCCGCATCCAGGCAGCGGTAGCCAAAAACCTAACCATCAATCGGACAAGCCGCTGGGATTCTGTCCGTAGGTCGCTTCTGCCGGAAGCGACTCTGAGCGCACCGGTGTTCGTTAACGCCGGCGATCGAAACGGTGGTCGCTCATCACGAAACCGATCGCAATGCCGACGACCAGCCCACCGACGTGTGCAAGGTTCGCCATTTGAAAGCCTGAGCTGCCTCCATTGAATCCGATGAACAGTATCAAACCGGTCATCAAATAGACTTGAGCGGGCAATTGAAATCCCAGATCCGGACGCAGTGTCGATTTCATTCCCACATAGCCCAGTAGTCCAAATACGACGCCGGAAATCCCGACGAAATTGGGGGACCCAAACCACTTCGTCGGCATGAGCCCTTGGAGGAGATGGGAACCAATGGCGATCAATAAAACGATCAACGCATACCGGCCGATTCCTTCTAGCCGCTCAGAAAGGCGCCCCAGCGACGCGAGCGACAGCATGTTAAAGAGCAAGTGAATGGGTCCGCCGTGGAGAAAGCCAGGGGTCAATACTCTCCAGAGTTCGCCTTGTTTGATCGATGCCAGCGGATCCAGGGTGGTACGGTACAGGGGCATGTCGACGAACATCAATTGGTTCATCGCAAAGTTTCCAAGCCAATTGTTAGCGCTTGGTTCGCCAAACTCGGTCACCAGTCCGAGGAAGACGCACAGGATGATGATGGTCAATGTCAACGGAGGAAGGCTTCCCGCGAACATATCTGGTCTAACCCGGGCGGTCGGGAATTGCAGGTTCTTTTGGCGTTCGGAGGACTGAAGCCTTTTTTCTTTGAGGATGGTTTTTGCTTGGTCCATCGCTTGCCGATATTTGGGATCATCGGGAGTTTGAACGAACAGCGAGTATTCGCGTTTCGCAGCGTCGAGCCGATCCTCATCGCGAACCCAGATGTCCCATTGGTTTTTATCCTCGATCGGTTCGACTTGCGTCACAATTCCTTGTGTGAGCAAGTAGGCGACGAAGGATTCGGCCTTGGTTTTTTCGGTGATAGTGGTCAGATGTCTCATGCGGTCAGTCGATGGGTCTAAGTTGATGGATCGGAACGTAGTATTTTAGATATCGCTTTCCATTGCTGTATCTCACGCCGCGAAGGTCCTCAACCAAGATGGTCGCGCGGCGTGTGATGCGATTGACGATGCCTTGCAGGACGGTCCCTTCGTAAGGAAATGCGACGCGTGCTCCGGCGCGAATATTGAACTCGATAGCGGCCCGTTCTTGTTGGGTGATCAGCTCGTGCCGATGTTCTGTATGACCGAACATGTTGCGAGCGATCGTCTGAAATCGGCCTGCTGAACAATCGCTTTGAATCCAAGCAAGCATCTCGCATAGGTGGACCATTTCGTGTTCGACGATGCGTTGCATAGCGGTCAATCGATCGGTGCATTCATGGCCACAAACCAAAATCGTGTCGCCAGGTTTACGAAACGATTGGAACAGCAGCGACGTGGACAACGCGATTTCATAGTGGGTCCGACTGGGTTTGGATCGGGTACCGCGGAAAACGGTCCGAGTGGTTTTGCCGCCGGCTCGGGTCATTCGCGAGCTCAAACGGAACGACATCCCGTACGATCGCGCCAGAGGCAGGCACAGGCCCTTAAAGAACTGCCGGTCGTAGGCTTCTGCCATGCGTTCCAGGTCTTGCTTGGCGATCCTTTGGAAGTTGGACGTTTCCATCGTTTTCGAGGCGTCCAATACCGATTTCGCGATGGATTTTTGCCAGGAGTCCCGATGGTTCCAATCGGCTTGCGGCCTCGATAGGAGTTCGGCCAAGCCCCGTTGGTAATCGATCCTACTGGGGGTCACGGCGGGAGGGAGGGTGGTTTTGGGGAGCGGCAAGTGCGGCGGCGGGACGGCTTGGCTCGGGGCACGCGACGCCAAAGGATGGACGCTAGAGGGTTTGGACACGGGGCGCGATGCTGCGGGGGATGTCAAATCAGAGACACGCTTGCGATTTGCTTTTGGATTGCCTCTGGGTTGCGTCACCGTGATACCTCCGTTCTAAAATCGACGAAAATCCTGATTTTCGTTGCTCTGCTTCGACAATATAACATGGATTGCCAAACTATCGCACCTGCAACAATCGCTGCAACACCGATATACTGCAACATTAGCTTGTTTCCGTTGCTTTTCGATTTCTCCACCCACCTTCTCGTAGCCCATGCGTCTGCTCCTCGCTTTTCGTGTTTTTTTCCTTGTCCTTTTTCGCCGCAATACGGCGGTGCAAGTGCGAGAGTTGATCGAGGCAAAGCAGGCTCCCTCGGTCCCCAAGGACGCACCTGCGCTTCCCGCGCCTCGAGATGCTAAACCCACTCCAAGCACCACACCGATCACTTCCCAGTCCAAGTCGGCACGCCGCAGCGACGCATTGACCCTCCTGAGCGCCCTGCAGCGTGAAGCCAGGTTGCTGGACTTGGTATGCGAATCGCTCGATCCATACAACGACGCTCAAATCGGCGCTGCAGCCCGCGATGTGCTTCGCGATACACGCAAAACTCTCGACCGCATGTTCGGACTCAAACACCTCCTCGAAACCCCCGAAGGCCAAACGGTCGATATTCCCAAAGAGGCATCGCCTATCCGTTGGAGAATAATCGGTAATGAGACGTCCCAGCACGGTACGCTCAGCCATCCCGGTTGGCAAGCGACCAAATTGGACATGCCACAGTGGTCGGGCGGAACAGACGACTCACTCGTGATCGCGGCAGCCGAAGTGGAAACGTAAGCCGACGCCCCGGATCGATCTATTTGAAATGCCAGCCCCGACCCCTGCTACCCCCCAGAACCATCGCGATCAGATCGTCGTTCGATCGCACGGACGGCTTCATTTTGGGCTCGTCGAAATTTGCCAATCGCAACCCAATTGCTTTGGTGGAATCGGACTCATGGTCGAGCATGCCGATGCCGGTGTACTCGCAAAAATCGGGCCATCGGACTACCTCGAATGCGAAATCCAAGCCGATATGTATTGGAAACCCCGCATCGAGGCGGTGGTGACGCAATGGCTACGAACCCACTCAGAAATTCCCGTGCGACGGATCGAGGTCATTGCATCGCCCCGTCCCCATCAAGGCCTGGGCTCTGGCACGCAGATGGCTTGCACCATCGCCGCATTGCTGTTGAATGCCAACGGCTTTCTTTTAGGAAACCCACCGAACCCAGAAATGGCGATGCGGTCCTTTGCGCTCGAGCAAATCGCTCACTTGAGTCAACGCGGAAAGCGTTCCAACATCGGCCTGCGAGGATTTGTCGATGGGGGATTTGTGGTCGATTTGGGAATGCCCCTGCAAGCGGATGGCGGTAGTGAAATACCTAGCCGAACCCAACGCTTTGCTTTTCCCAATTGGCCCGTCATCATTGTGCGCGATCCGAGTTCCGTCGGAGACTTTGGAAACCAGGAAGCCAACCTGTTTGAACGATGCAGGCATCGCTGCAACGCCAATCGCGAGTCGATGATCCGATTGGTCCAGGACGAAATCCTGCCTGCAATTCAAACCGACGATTGGGCGAAATGGAACGAAGCCCTAGGGCAATATGGTCGATGGGCTGGAGAGGTCTTTGAACCGGTCCAAGGCGGCATCTATCGCACCCCACAAATCGCACAGTCGATCGACATCGCCAGGCAGATAGGTCTGAGCGGCGCTACGCAAAGCAGTTGGGGCCCCACGGTCTGCGCGTTTGCGCGCGACGACGAACACGCGATTTGGTGCGCCTCGCGGTTGAGGACCGCTTTGCCACACTTCGAGGTCGATGTCACACGAGCGGCAAATCATCCAGCACAAGTCAGCGCATCATGAACTACATCGGACGGCTGGCGCCTTCACCGACGGGCGCCCAACATCTCGGGAATGCTCGGACATTTTTAGTGGCATGGCTTGCATGTCGCCAAGCGGGTGGCAAATTGCTATTGCGAATTGAGGACCTCGATACGCCCAGAACCAAGCCCGGTGCCACCGACCAGGCGATCGAGGACATTCGGTGGCTGGGACTGGATTGGGATTCCAACGCAACGAATGAGGAATACACCGTGCAATCCAATCGAGAACCCCGATACAGGAGCGTGCTCGAAAAGCTCATGGAATGGGACCTGGTTTACCCATGCACCTGCACACGCTCCGAAATCGAAGAGGCATCCAGCGCGCCGCATGAGACGACGCTCGATGGCGCGCTCTATCCCGGCAACTGTTCGCATCGCAGCGTTAAAGATGCTCACGCATTGGACCGACAAGGAGCCAAGTACGCTTGGCGTTTTCGAATGCCCGCAGGGTTGAGGTCTTGGAACGATCAACTCTTTGGTCCCCAGGAGCTTGACGCAAAGAATCGCCTTGGAGATTTTATCGTCGGTCGCAGTTATGGCCCGACCGCGTATCAGTTGGCGGTGGTTGTCGATGATCACGATTTTGGAATCAACCACGTGGTGCGCGGGAGCGATTTGATCTACAGCACCTATCGCCAAATAGCCGTTTACGAAGCCATGGGCTGGGGAGTACCCGATTGGTTGCATTTGCCGTTGGTGGTCGGCGCGGATGGACGAAGGCTGGCCAAGAGGCATGGCGACACTCGGCTCCGCTCGTTTCGCGAACAAGGAGTTGCACCGGAGCGTATTATTGGCTACTTAGCCAGAAC
>JANODW010000534.1:0-11933 GCA_031412875.1 Pirellula sp.
GTGGGTGGCAGGCTGGGGCCGGAATTGAGTTCCATCGGTAGGACGCGATCCAGACGCGATTTGATCGAGGCCATCGTCTATCCAAGCTTGCGGATGGCCCAAGGGTACCAACCCATTCGCATCCGAACGGTTCACGATGAAGTGTTCAATGGCCTGCTCTCGAAACAGACCGAGTCGTATGTCGAGCTGCTGTGCGGCGCCGACAAAATCTGTCGCATCGAGAAATCGGAGATCGAGGAGCAAAGCGAAAGCAAGCAGTCGGTGATGCCCAGCGGTCTGGATCAGCAGATCGCGATCGAAGACTTCGCAGACCTTTTAGCGTTTCTAGAATCGAAACGTTGATTCGTACGACCGTCCACCGTGTCGACTTTCGCTCCGCAAAAGCTCACTGTCGCAGAGCGAAAGGCGACAAGGAGACCACGCCACGCTGTAGCAATGGAATACCAACGTGAACAGCGAGCCCGACGCTGCATCAAGGGATCCGGTTGAGCAGCGGCTCCTGGGCGATATACCTCGATAAATTCTTCAGGAAATGATTTACCAGCCCGATCATCTCCTCACGGAAACCGCCCGCGGTATGAGGTGTGATCCAGCAATTCGGAGCGCTCCACAAGGGGTGATCGCTAGGTAGCGGTTCGGGGGTCATCACGTCCAAATACGCACCTGCCAAAGCGCCGGAATGCAATGCATGAACCAAGCTGCCTTGGTCCACCGTCGCTCCCCGTCCAATGTTGTAGAAATACGCGCCTGGTTTCATCCTTTGGAATTTATTCGCGTCGAAGTAATTGGTAGTCGATGCGTTGGACGGCAGGAGGTTGATTACGTGATCTGCATCGGCCAAAAATGCGTCTACCTGAGATTCGTCGATCATAGGAATGCTTTCATCGCCGCGCGCTCGACGCCTAACCCCTTTCAACTGCATCCCCAACGGAGCGAGCAGTTCGCACAGCCGTTTACCGATTTCTCCATATCCGAATAGGATGCCCGTTTGACCATTGAGCAAAAACGAATTTCGCCGACGCTCCGCCGCCGGCCAACTTCGGTCGGAGGTTTGGGCTAAAAAGGAGTGAGGCAATTGCCGTGCAAAGGCCAACATCATGCTGAGGGCGTGCTGCGCGCAGGGTTCGTCGTACACCCCGGAACTTGTCGTCAGCGCCCCGTTCCGTTCTTTCAATGCGGCTTTCAAGTCATCACGATCGTAAGGCGTGTAGCCGGCTGTTGTTAGATGAATCCATTTCAGTTGAGGCATCGCTAGGATCTGTTCGGGATCCGGTTGGCCAAAAGCGATTTCCGCAGTAGCGAGTTGCGAATCGGGCGGACTCGAACTCAGGTTGAGAGAGCTCATCTCCGAAGCGTAAACCAGTCGATGAGGGCCGATGCCGGCAGAAAGTCTCTCCGAAGCAGAGGCTGGAAGTTTTGCGTTTGTCCAAATGGTGAGCGGACGCTGGTGCATTTTGATGATTCCGATTCCAAGGGCATGCGATGGCACTCGCTGCACTTTCGTTTGGATTCAGAAGTATCCTTGATCTTTCGCGAATCGGCAATTGCACTCCGTGCGTGAAAGTTGTTCTCGAACCCCCACCCCGGTGTGTATACTAGAGTTGGAACGATGGTTGCGGAGTTTTCCTCTAACGGCACGACAGATGGGTATATTCGAAAAGCTATTCGGCAAGGGCGCCACCAAGAATCGGGCCGATATTGAGGAACGCTTTGAACGCATCCGTTCGGCTGTCTCTGGAACGATGAGCAATTTTTTCGTAGCCAAAGATCGTCTGAACAACAACGAAATTGTCGGAGTAAAACTCTGCGATATTGAGAAAGTGGAGTTTTTCGAAAATCGATTCAAAGGTTTAAAGAAACCCTCCGAGGGGCAAATTGCGGTGGAGATGATTCACCCCAACATCGCCAAGACCCTGGAGTTCGGGATTTCGACGAAAGGCCAACCGTACTTGGTGATGGAGTTTGTGGATGGGCCGGGTCTGCAAGTCCTCATCCAGGAACGAGAGGAAGAAAAGCTTCGGGGACGGCGACTGCAGATGATCCTGCAAATGGCCGAAGCCCTCAACTATGTTCACCATCGCGAATTTATCCACCGCGATATCTGCCCAAGAAACTTCATGTGCTCCAGCGATCTCAATACCGTCAAACTTATTGACTTCGGTCTGACACTTCCCGCCAAGAAAGAATTCATGGTACCCGGCAATCGGACCGGAACGCCCCTCTACATGGCCACCGAAATCGTTCGGCGTCGAGCGACCGATAAACGGGTCGATATATTCTCCTTCGGTGTGACCTGCTATCACTTGATCACCCTGGAATTGCCGTGGCAAATCTCCGATACATCAGGCAGAGCCGCTTTGCACCACGACACTTCCCCCCCACAAGAAATCCTGGAACTGCGACCCGACCTCGACAAAGCCCTCGCAAGCGCCGTGATGGCAGCTATCAAACCCAATCCCGACGATCGAACACCGGATATGGACACCTTCCTGCGTCAAATCAGGAACGTAAAGAATTCACCTTAGGCTTGTCCGCGCGGAATCCCAAAAGGCACTTCTTAGGACGAGCGCTCGGGCGGTCCTATCGACGGTCCCATCGACGGGCGAATCGCGATCATGCTCAAATCATCCGGCTTGCATGGCTGGTCCTTGATGCCGAGCATACGCTGATAGGCCAGTTCGGTTACTGCCGTTAATGCAGGGGTCAATTTGCCTTTTCGCATTCCATGCACCACCTCTTCGATGCTCAGATTGTCGAACAATCCGTCGCTCGCGATCACGACCGTGTCCCGTTGAGAAAGGGCCAGCGAAGGGCCGATTTCAATCCGCATACGCGCACTGCCGACAACGTTCGACACAATATGGCGGTCCTCGTGATGCATGGCCTCGTCCGCTGCCAGCATTCCCGACTCAACCGCAAACCCGACCGGCGAATGGCTTACCGACTGGTAGCGAATGCGGCCTCTGTTGCCGGTCACCAAAATCATCGAGTCACCGACGTGGTACGGCCGAATCGTTCCCCGGTGATACTCCACCACGGCAATCGTACAGGCGGCTCCGATCTTGAGCTCTTGAACCGCGATATTCGCTTGCTCGATCCCGTCCAAAATAGCGATTCGCAATCGGTCAGCGCCGCTTTCATTTCGCTCGATCGACTCCGAGAGGACTTGGAGAGCAATGCTGGACGCTTGCTCACCCCCTCGCATCCCTCCACATCCATCCGCAACCGCAAAAACGACCGTTTCTTCGTCGACGCGAATGATCCCAACCGCATCCTCATTGTACGATTCTTTGAAAGGACTGCGTCTCGAAAATGCGCAGCACTCCCACAGGGCGTCCCTTTGGTAAAGAACGTCGCTTTTTTCTTCGCGAAGCAAAAAGTGGTGCGGTGAAACGGTGGACATAGATACAAAGGTTCGCCAAGAGGCCCCATTAAATCAATCGTACTTCGGAGCCCAACACAAAATTCATTTGCAAAGTATGGGTTATTGGATCGACAAACAATACTCTTCCCCCCCCGAAGGCGTGCATTCCTGACTGAAAATAGGTTCGGTAGCGTCAACTGTACCGGTTTGATTGCATGCCGCATGTTGACTTTTGAAATATCAATAAATGCTAGCAGTTACTTTAGGAAACCTGGGTAATTTGTTCCGATTAGTTCGGTTCTGCTAAGCCTTGCGATGATTCCGATCCGATGGACGACTAGGGTGGCGGTTAAGGTCGTGGAGTAAGCACGTAGAGACGGTCACCGTTTTCAGACACTCATCGATACATTGGATACGCGCATGGACCCAGAGCTCTTGGAAGCAAATGCACAGAGTCGTGAGCTTCGACTTGGACGACGCGAATGGTTGGCTGCAAGTGTGGCCGCGGCCACCTCTTTTGTTTGGTTTCGGGAACCGACGCAGGTGCATGGTGCGGACAAGCCTGCACCGTTGATGGCGACGGGCATGTATCGCATTCGAGCGGTGCTTGAGATCGAGGGTGAGATTCGGCTGAAAAGCCAGACCAACGATGCGACCAACAAAAGCGGCAAGCACATTGCAGCCAAAACAGCACCGATCAAGGCCCAATCGACGGTCGATTTTGACGAGCAGTACGAGACGTCCGACCGTCTGATGGATTGCAAATCGTATCAGTATTTCCATGAATCGGGTTCGGAGATTCAGATCGACCGGCACATCACCAAGACTCAACTACGCGAGCCATGCCGAGACGTTTTAAGGGTGGGTACGGAACAGGGAATGGTAGCCGCATGTCCGAATGGTCCTCTTTTTGCGGCCGAGCGGGATTTGATTGAAGGCCCCATCAATACGATGTTTTTGGATCAGCTTCTGACAGAAAAGGAAGTCAACATCGCAGACAAATGGGCGATCAACTCCAATACAGCTTGCCGTTTGCTGAATCTGGATGCGATTCAGAATGGCAAGTTGGTGATGTGTTTGGTGGGGGTAGAAAAAGACAAAGCGCAACTGACGTTGGAAGGAACGCTATACGCTTCTGTGCGACAGGTCCCGACGCTTTTGCAGATCGAAGGCAAAGCTCAACTCGATCGCAAGGGTGGCTTTATCTCTTGGTTTGCAGTCAATATCACCGAGACCCGTGAAATCAGCGAAGCGGAACCCGGTTTTCAAATCGCTGCCCAACTGCGAATCCTTCGTTCGCCCATCGAAGCGATCACGACGGGCGAGACATTGACGACGATGTCGGATCGATTGGGATCGCTGGACGTCGCCAGCTTATTTCAATTTCAATCGGATCTTGGCTACTATCGATTTGTTGCAAGTCGAAAATGGTCAACCTATCGGGACAGTGGTGAGGAAGCGACGTTGCGGTTCGTGATGAACAACCGCGTGATCTCGCAGTGCAATATCACCAATATGATCGACTACGAACCAGGTCGCCAGTTGAGCTTGGACGGCTTTCAGGCCGACGTCAAGAACTCGATCGGCAAAGCCTTGACGGAAGTTGTGGAAGCGTCGGAGCGATTGTCCAGCGGCAAGCTGAGGCTGTTGCGCGTGGTATCGCGAGGAGGTATCCAAGGGGTGAATATCCAATGGATTCACTATCATATTTCCAACGATCAAGGCAGGCGGGTCGTCCTCGCATTCACGTTGAACGAAGCCAACCTCGAAGCCTTCGCAGCGGAAGACTCGCAGATCGCGGATTCATTTGAACTGATCAATTGGCCGACAAAGCTAGATGCCAAAGCGCTCGAGTCTGCGAGCAGCGATGCGTCTGCTCCGGATGGCAAGAAGTCGCTCCTGCCGACGCCAAAAACCAACCCTAGCGAGCAACCGACCGTATCCGGCCGCCCCAAGTTGTCCCGCTAGTCATGCCAAACATGGCCAAGGAGAGGCAACTGACGTTTGGCAATGTCGGCCACATGCTCAATCGCCGTCAGGCAATTTCACCCGACGGCAAGTGGGCTGCCTACGACACTCGCAATGACGACACGCATATCGCTAGAACCGATTCTGTCGAAATGGTTCATCTCGATTCCCAACGGATCGTTTCGCTTTATCGCACGCAGACCAGCTCGCTCTACGGCCCTGGGGTCGGGGCGGTCGCATTTCATCCCGCGGAACATCGTGTCGTTTTTATCCATGGGTTGGAATCGTGCTCTCATGAGACCCCTTACTCGGGAGCCAGGCGTTTCGGCGCGATCGTTCGAACCGATGCTCCGGGCTCTTGGATTCATGCTGAGGCCCGCATTCAGCACACGCGCGAGGGAAATCGGCCCAGGATCGATGGCGTTCTCAGCGGCGGTACCCATGCGCATTCATGGAGTCACGATGGATGGCTAAGCTTCACGTACAATGACGCTTGGCTCGAGCAAAGGAGTCGCATCGACCACAGCGTGCGGGACATCCGAACCGTTGGCTTCATGAAGCCTGGGGCGGTTGCTTTGGATCGCACCGATTCGGAGTCCTTCAGCGGTTCGATGCAGGCTTTTATTGCCGCCCGCGTTTCGGGACGAAGCGAAAACGGTAGCAACGAAATAGAACAAGCCACCGAAGAATGTTGGATCGGCCGCAATGGATATATGGACGCAAATGGCATTCGACGCCCCAAAGCGCTCGCCTTTCAAGGGACGGTGCGGAGCGATCGAGGCGAAACCGTTCACGAAATCTTCGTCTGCGATTTGCCTGTTGAGAATGCCTCCAAGGAGTTTGCCGAGAGTTCTGCGATGGTCCGACCTAGCGAATTGCTCGAACCCGCAAAAGGCTGCGTGCAACAGCGATTGACCTATACCGCCGATCGGAAATATCCCGGAATCCAAGGACCACGCAATTGGTTGGTCGCCTCCGACGATGGCGATACCCTTTATGCCCCGATGCGAGACAACCACGGCATCGTGCAGCTTCATCGCATCTCCACCCATGGCGGCAACATCGAACAAATCTCGGATTGGGAGCATTCTCTGGGAGGGCAAATCTCACTCGATCCCAAAGGGACGCTCTGCGCCGCAATTTGCGACCACAGGATATGTTTGACCGATCTGGCGAGCGGGCAATCCAAGTGGCTGACGGATCGTTCCGAAAATCCACCGACCGGTGCGGTCCATTTTGCCGGGGATCGAATCGTCTATAATCGATTTATCGGAAATAAGCACTCTGGGGTTATGCAGGTATTCGCATGCGAAATGCATTGATGGATGGCACCCATCCCACCTAGCTATTTCCGAGCTCGCTTCTTTTTTTACACAACCCTTGGAACCAAATCTAATGAAGATCGTTCGGATATTCGCACATCGCGTCGAATTGCCTTTGCATGAAGGGACTTACAAATGGTCCGGCGGCAAATCCATCTCCGTTTTCGATAGCACGATCGTCGGAGTCGAAACCGACGCAGGCATCATCGGCTATGGCGAAGTCTGTCCGTTGGGCCCATTTTATCTGCCGGCATACGCCGAAGGGGTTCGGGCTGGTTTGCGAGAAATCGGCCCACATTTGATTGGCTACGATCCTTGCCAGTTGTCCAAACTGAACCATCGGATGGACTCGGCGCTCAAGGGCCATCCGTACGTCAAATCCGGAATCGACATCGCATGCTGGGATATTTTAGGGCAAGTCGCGGGGTTGCCCGTTTGCGTTCTGATGGGTGGTCGATTCGGTGAGAGTGTTCGCCTTTACCGAGCCATCTCGCAAGAGTCCGCCGAAACCATGGCTCGCAAAGTCGCAGGGTATCGAGCGGAAGGCTACAGTCGCTTTCAATTGAAAGTCGGAGGAGATCCGGATACCGATATTGAGCGTATCCATGCGGTACGTGCCATGCTCTCAACGAACGAACGCTTAGTAGCGGACGCGAATACCGGTTGGACACAGCATGAAGCGATGCGGGTAGTGCGGGCGGTACGCGACGTGGATGTATACATCGAGCAGCCTTGCTTGACCTACGAAGAGTGCTTGGCCGTGCGACGCAACACCGATCACCCCTTCGTACTGGATGAAAACATAGACGACCTGGGCATGCTCATTCGCGGCAAATCGGACTTGGCAATGGACGTCGTTAACCTGAAAATTAGCAAACTCGGTGGGCTCACAAAGACCAAACAAGCTCGCGATCTTTGCGTTTCGATGGGGATCGCCATGACGCTGGAGGACAGTTGGGGTGGTGATATCACAACCGCTGCCATCGCGCATTTGGCGCATAGCACGCCCGAAGAATTTCGCTTCACGAGTACCGACTTCAACAGTTACGTGACGGTCAGCACCGCAAAGGGCGCTCCGCAACGCGAACAGGGCTTCATGCGAGCCAGCGAGTTGCCTGGCCTTGGAATCCAGCCGCGTTTCGAAGTGCTCGGTCCAAGGGTTGTCGACATTGAAAGCAGCGGGCATTGAGGCGAGCGGCAGGATCATTACTACCGTAGGATGGGACCACTGTCCCGTCCGTTTGTTCGTTCGGGACAATGGTCCCAAACTACAAGCTTGCCAAAAAGCAGCGGGCAGCGTGAGCAGCGTTCATGAACGGGGAAACAAAGGGATTCGCATATCATGTACGATGCTATCGTGGTGGGCCTAGGTGGAGTCGGAAGCGCCGCTGCGTTTTCGCTTGCCCAACGAGGCTTTCGCATTCTTGGCATCGATCGATTTTCTCCTCCTCATGATCGCGGTAGTTCGCATGGCGAAACCAGGATCATCCGCAAATCGTACTTTGAGCATCCGAGCTATGTGCCATTGCTTTGCCGCGCATACGAGCTTTGGAAGGAGCTGGAGTCTCTCACGGGATTCTGTTTGTACCGACCTGTGGGTTTGCTGGAAATTGGACCTTCGGACGGGATCGTCATCCCAGGAGTTCTTCGCAGCGCCGCCGAGTTTGGTTTGCCGATCGAATCGTTGACCATGTCAGAAGCGAAGTACCGCTACCCAGCATTGCAAGGAGAGGATTCATGGTCGGTGTTGTTGGAAAAGGATGCTGGCTATCTGCACGTAGAAGCCTGTGTCGAGGCACATTTACAGTCCGCGACAGCGCTCGGTGCAGAGATAATCAGGGACCAAAGGGTCATGGATTGGAGAGTCGAAGGGAACAGCGTTTGCGTTCGCACAGCTTCAGAAATCTATCGAGCAAGCAAATTGATTTTGACTGCAGGCCCATGGTCCGGAGAATTGCTGCGATCCTTTGGGCTGCCTCTGCAGGTGTTGCATAAACATTTGTATTGGTATGAAACCGAAAACAATGCTTATGGCGAAGCCGAGGGATTCCCGTGCTTTTTCTATGAGACTTCCAAGGGCCATTTTTATGGCTTTCCAAGCCGAGACGCATTGGGTTTGAAGATCGCAAGGCATAGCGGCGGAGACAAAGTGGAAACTCAAATCGACGGCGTTCACCCGCGAAGCAGTACCGATCAAGAGTTGGTGGAATCGTTTCTTGCCGATAATTTGCCGGAGGTAAGTCGACGTTTGACGCGATGGGCGGGTTGCTATTACACCATGACGCCGGACGAGAATTTCGTGGTGGACACTTTACCGAACTGCCCGCAGGTTGCGATCGTCGCTGGCTTGTCGGGCCATGGTTTCAAATTCACGAGCGCTCTGGGGGAATTGGCCGCAGACTTAGCGGACCACGGAACGATGTCCCCAGACTTAGATTTTTTGAGACTAAGTCGGTTTCGATAACAACGGAGGTCTGGCGACCCCCGCTACGAAAATGATTGCCATTGGGCGCGATCCGTCCGGTGCCCCACCTCTGCGAACCAACTCTATTTCTAGCAATGCACGGCACGCAAAGTCGCTTTCGGCAAAAGCGACCTACGGCAAATGGAATTTTCTCTAGCCTTCTTCGATCGCCTCGCGTATCGCTCGGACGACTCCTGTTCTAGAAAACTGACTCTGGACAATTTCTGCAACATTGATTCGAAGCGACTGCGCAATCTTGCAAGCGAGATCTACGTCGCGAATCCCCTCGAAATGATTGACCAGCTCATTGCGGTAGAAAATCATTTCTTCCGTCGTGTTGAATCCGCTTTCGTAAGCATCTCGCATCTCTTCGATCCACTGAGCCGGGATCTTGCTCTTGCGACAATAGTCGATGGACCAAATTTCATCGCCTGTGCATTCAGACAACCATAGCAGCAACTGGCTTCGATTCATTGGCTATATGCTATTAAGAAATGCGACTAAATCGATCAGATGTTGCTCGGATAGTTTCTCCTCTAGGCGGTGCTTCTTGTCGATCAGTACACCTTTGAGTCCGTTCGCTCTCCCGTCGTGAAACAATTCTGGCCCCCTCTGAGAAACCCCTCGCAAACTTGGCGGATTGAATAACTTTTGACGGTTTTCATCTACCAGCCCCACATCGTAAACATCGTTGGAGGTGTAGGCCGAACCCGCGTGACAGTCGGCGCAGCCGAGCCCCTCGAACAGCTTCCGGCCTCTCGCAATCGTGTCGCGCGTGTCCAAGCCTCTCGCCTGCGCAAGCGAAACAACAGGAGGCAAGGACTCCATAAAGGCTACGATCTGATCGACTTCGTCATCGTCCAATTTCCTGTAACTATGCATGGTCTTTCGAACCGACGATACCACCTGACCTTTCAGTTGTGACTCATGGCCGAGCCATGTGTAAGGCGCAGTCTCCTTTACGCCGAGCAAACTCGGCACTCGCTTGGGAGCCCCGTAACTGCGATCGCCGAAGTTGTCCGAAAGCTGCCCGTTGGTATGCCCATCCACGTGACAAGACGCACACGTCAACCATCGATCGTGAGACAACGTAGCGCTGTGAAAAAGCTGCTGCCCCAATTCTGCTTCGGTCAACTCGCGAATCGTTCCCTGTGAGATCACGCTGGATACCTTTGCTCCGCCGACGTCGATGACACTGATGGAGTCATCGAATTGATTCGCAACGTAGAGCCATTCTCCATTTGCTGACCAGCAGACCGCGGATGGATACTTGCCCACCGCTACGTATTGATACGTGTAACCATCGGTCCGACCAATCGCAACCATGTCCGTTCCGCCAACGGCAACCGCGACTTTTCCTAAACCACTGTGCACAGCCAAGCTGGTCGGCTCGGCGGAACCGTTTCCAGGGACTCCGACTGGATTAAGCCGTCCACCCACGTAGATCCTGTCCCCCTTTTCTCTTAACAACAACTCGATATCGATCAAACGAACATCGTTGGCCATCAGGACTCCCCAATGGATTTCATTTTGATCCGTCCTTGAAAACTCATTCAGCATGGCATGGAGCGTGATCAAGTCGTTTCCGTGCCGAACGAGACCTCGTATGGAGGTCCCGAAGAAATCATGGTTGACGACAGTGTGACCATCTGTTGGATCCAAAATCATCAACTCGCGACCGAAGCTATCTGCCACCACCAATCCGCGACCATCCCCTAATGAACTCATTTCCCTGGGAGCGATCGGAACGTCCCAAACTTGATTGGGCTTCATCGATTCAACTTTGTTTGGAGTCGATGGGTCGCGATGGCTCCAACGACGGATCGCGCTTTTCAAATCGATGGACTCGACACGCCTTGACCATAAACAGGCGACAAAAAGAGTTTCTGTCTCCTGGTCCCAGTAGAGATTCACGGGCGCATGGGAATTGGCGATCACGGCAATCGGCTCAAGAGATCCCGCGTTCCATCGTAGAATATGGGTCCGATGCGATTTAGTCGAACAAGCAGCAACGCATTCACCGCCCAAACTGACCAACGAGTCTAGCGACTCATCGCACTTCTTCGATACCAATTTGCGATTGGTTTGCGTGTCGAAAACTTCTAGCTCGCCGGTCCCAGCGCAAGCAACAAGCAAATGCTTATTTGAGCCGTCTAAAAGCAAATCGATGGGTTGCCGATACTTGGCATCGTTGCTGTCGGAATCCGCGATTGCAATCCCGCAATATCCCCAGACACAGCTTGTGAAAGCCAAGACCAGCCAACACTGCAATCCATTCCGAGCCGTTTGCATGAATAGGTCCTACTACTTTCGAGATGCCTTTAAAAACTGCTCGTACCAACCTCGTTGTGATTCTGGAGGACGGACGCGAGCACCCTCCTCAAGGAAGCCGCTCAAGTTGTCGTTTATGTCTTTCACGGATTGTTCTTTGCTCTGAAGTTGGCGTTGACTGATCGCTTTGAGCGTTTCGTCTAACTGTCGCTTTTTGTTCGGATCCAACTTAGCAAGCTCCTTGGCGTCCGTCCACTTATTCAAAAACTTCTCCATGTCTTCTTTCGACCAGTTCAACCGCTTCAACAACTCGGGATCCGGCTGATCTTTCTGCTGCTTCAAGTAATCCAAAGCCATGTCGGTCACTTTTTCAGCGTAATTCTTGTTGACCGGGTCGGCTGCCCCTTTCGAGTTGTCAACTCCACCCTTGGATGACTCGCCATTGCTGCCAGCACTGCTGTTCTTATTCACTCCCGAAGAAGCATTCCCAGGTTGCCCATTCGGCTTCTTGTCGCTGGGTGCCGTGCCGTCGGACTGTTCCTTG
>JANODW010000535.1:0-3919 GCA_031412875.1 Pirellula sp.
GCCGTGGGAATCTTGGTAGAACATGTTCATGCCGAACTTCTAGCAAGCGTAAAGGCAGATTGCTGGTCCGCCCGGCCTCGCATGGCCACCGCTGTATCGAGCATGGTAATGGTATTGCACGTACCCCGCATTTCGAGGGAAAGTTTGGTACCACGTCCGATATCGATGCCTTCGTGAACGAGCAGTCCGAGCACCGTATCAAGATTGTCCTGGGTTACAGGCACATCGCGCATGGCTTCTGCGGTCGCAGGCCGATCGCCGACAGCCCGCAGGTACATCCATCCTTCTTGTAGATTCCCTTTTCGCATCAGCGCCGTCCCCACTTCGGTGCATGCAGCCAAAAGTTTCTTGTCCAATTGATCTTGCAACTCGGGGGAGAGCGATTCCTGTTGAGAAAGCTCATGGGCTCCGGACAAGTCGGTATGAACGGCAGGCAGACCGAGCTCGATGCGATGAAGCATCTTGAGGGCTTCGAAAAGCTCGGGATACTTGGCTTCTCGACGCATCTCCTCTACCAGCAAAGTAGCCGCGGCCTTGGGGCCAGATGCGAGAAGTGTCTTTGGGAGGTTTTCAAAAAGGTCTGTGGCGTTCAATGGAATCGTCGTAGGTTGAAGGAGGGTCCAAGAAAAAACATGGTAGGGAAACCGTCGCTGCTAGAGAATCGCCAAAGGATTTCTGGGTTGCTCAAGCGTCCCGCGCGTGACCCCCACACGATTCTCCGCCTTGAGCGATTTCCAAACGGACTGCCCATCGATTTTCCCCGCGAGCAAGTCGGTGTAAAGCCCAAGTATTCGCGACGTTTCATTCGCCGGCGCGTCACGCAACAATTCGATTCTATAGTGGGAGACACCGAGCCGAGCAAGTTTCGGAGCAGCCTCCGCACCGCTTTGCGCGTGACCATTGTAAAGCGTGTTTCGACATCCAATATCGGCATGGAGCACATGCTCCACTCCGAGCCGATCTCGGAGTTTGACTTCATGCCGATCGCAGGGACGGCCGCAGTTGGATTTGTTGGTGCCAGGAGACATCACCGTACAGAACACACAGTGCTCCATATGAAACATCGGCATGTGCTGATGGATGACCACCTCCAGCCAAGACGTCGGCATGCCTTGAACAAGCTCAGTCAACTGGTCTCGATTCAAGTCGTAGGAGGCGGTGACGCGTTGGAGTCCGCGTCCCATCAGCCATTGCGCCGAAATGGGATTGGTGACGTTGAGCGAGAAATCGCCGATGGCTGGAATCGCGTGATCGCGAGCAAAATCTAGCGCTGCTAGATTTCTCACGAGCCATCCGTCGGCCCCATGCTTTGCCAACGCTTTGAACAGTCCTTGTTCGCCCGGCTTCTGAATACGGAGGGTCGCTATATAAATTTCCGCACCGTGCTGGCGCGCGTCGATCACTGCTTGTTTGTATTCGCGGATATCTTGGAACTCTACGTAAACCGATTTTTGCCCGTGCTCGAGAACTTGATGGAGTTGTTGCATGGATCGCACCAGGACATGCAAGCGTTCGGGTTGCTTTGGTGCAGACGATTGTTCGGTGATCGCCGCCAAGATCCTGTGGCTGACCTGATCGCGATGGATCCTTCGCGCAGGAACGTTTGTGCGGGCCAAGTCGAGTTCTTCCACGAGGCGTTTTCGCAATTCCCCGAGTACGCTGAGCGGAATCATCGGCTTGCCAATCAAGCGGGCTCGCAGGCCGCCGAGTTCATAAGGAGTGTTTCCCAGGCGCGACATTTGTCGGTGCAGATCTTCCTGGGTTGTCTCGTGTTTTCTAGCTACCTCAGGAGCGTGATCAAGTTTCACGACAACGCTTTGGGGGCTCTTGTGCGAGTTCAACCACGTGGCTTTGGCTTCGATACAGGTGCCCACTTCCACGCTGAGTTCGAGCTCAATAGGGATTTTTCTGTTGAAATGTTCGGAAGCGAAACTGGCTCGCAACCGTTTGCTAAGTTGCGGAGAATCCGTTTGCCAGATCGTTTGCCCGACGATGACATCGTAGTTCCGAAAGAGGCCATTTTGGAAAGCGAGTTCCACTCTGCCTTTCGATGGCAGGTCGGTCGGTTGTCCATTGACATAGACTTGAAAGATCCGACCGCCCAACTCTTTGCCCGAGATGCGATCCCCTTGCAAAACAATGCCGTCTCCCTTGATCAGGGGCGATTCGAGTTCGACGAGCAATCGTTCGTCGCGCATCGCAATGACCTTTCCCACTTGAACCCCTTGTTTCGCGCTGGTGAGCCCTGGTACCAGTCGCTTGTGATCGCAACCCTCCAACCAACCCGGGGTGAAGCCTCTCGAAAAACTCATCTCCATTTCCCGCTTGTCGTCAGCCGACCAGCTTATCGTTTTCCCAGCGACTGCCCCATCGATGGCCTTTCGGTAGTGCCCGACAATGTTGGCAACGTATTCCGGAGTCTTAAGCCTGCCCTCGATTTTTAGGGAGCATACACCGGCATCGATCAAGTCAGGGATATGGGCATAGCCAGCCAAATCCTGCGGCGACAGCAAATAGCGATTGTCCCCTAGATCGCGGTGCAATCCATCGCATATGAGATCGTAGTTAAGCCGGCATGCCTGCGCGCACTGCCCTCGATTGGCGCTTCGGCCGCCCAGAGACTCGCTCGTTAAGCATTGGCCGCTGTAGGATACGCAGAGTGCGCCGTGAACGAACGTTTCCACGGGCATCGACGTCGCCTGGGTAATCTTGCGGATTTCAGCGATAGAAAGTTCCCTTGCCAACACCACGCGATCGATAGGGAGCGAAGCAATCGCACGTATGGTTTCGGCAGAAACCATCGTCATTTGGGTGCTAGCGTGGATACTTAGGTCGGGGCAAATCTCATGGATCAATTGCACCGCGCCCAGGTCTTGAACCAGCACAGCGTCGACCCCGGCGGCGGCAATTTCGGCGACGTGCTTCTCAAACGAAGCGAGCTCGTCGGTAAAAATCAGCGTGTTGAGGGTTACAAAACCGAGCAGACCCCGCTTGTGGAGCAATTGCATCAGGCTTGGCAGGTCCTCAAGCGAAAAATTGGCAGCCCGAGCTCTCGCATTGAACCCGGCATCCAATCCGAAATAGACCGCATCGGCCCCGTTTTCGATAGCAGCGTGAATACATTCCCAGTTTCCTGCCGGGGCTAGCAGCTCGGGCGCCAGCCTCGCGGAGGAGGTCATTAATGTCATTTTCGAAAGCTTTACAGTTAAAACCGAATGCGATAGACCGATGCAAACGTTCCGTTTGCCGCATCGAGGGCTATCGGGAGCAATTGTACTTCGACAGGACGTTTGCGTCGATGCAAAAGGAACAGACACTCGCACAGTAGCGGCAGGGCGCGAGCCCTCCGGTGTCGCGGCTGAGACGGCAGAGATTTTCTGCAGGTCCAGACCGGACGGCTCACGCCGTTCCGCTGATGTGAATCCCATTTGGCTCGCACCCTAGCGCTTTTGTTTTCTTAAAAACAAAACGCATCTTCGTCAACTATCGAACCGAAGCTAGGCCATGCATTCTTCGCAGGAGACCGATTTGTCCTGCGTGAATCGATTCGTGCAGTGGACAAAATAGAAGTGCTCCCAGCTTGATGGGATGCACTGCGTAAGGCATCTCCGTTGGCTCCATTAGCTGTTCGGCAGAAAACGTTGGGAGGGCCAGCATGGCCGCGTTGTGGATTTTGTGAAGCACTTCTAGCAACGCTTCCTGGCTTGGAATTTCGGAGGGATCTGTCGGCGGAACACTTCCTCGACCGAATCGCTTGCGGAGCCAACCCGGCATCAGTTCCAAATCCCCTTCTGCCCGGCCTCGTTGCCGAAAGAGCATCAGTCCATATTGGGAAACCGCGAGATGGCCCACTTGCCATGCAATGTGCGTGGTCGCTCCTTGGGGGACGACGTTCCAAAGCTCCGTGGGCACACTCTGC
>JANODW010000536.1:0-1378 GCA_031412875.1 Pirellula sp.
GATATTGAGAACGATGTCCAGGCCTAAAATCATCACAAAGCTCTGTACGAACGCGGCCGTCGCAGCGCGTCCAACCCCTTCGGCGCCCGGCTGGCAATGAAAGCCGCGATAGCAACTGACGATCGCAATCGTGGCTCCAAAGAAAACGCTCTTGAAAATTCCGGTAAACAAATCAAAGCCACCTACGAACTCGCGGCTGTTTCGCAGGTACTGCGCATGGTCTATCCCCAACACGATCACGCTATAAAAATATCCACCCACAATCCCCATGAAATCCGCCATCACCGTCAATGCTGGAATCAACAACACGCACGCCATAAAACGAGGGACGACCAAATAATGGATGGGATTGGCTCCCATACTCGTCAGTGCATCAATTTGTTCTGTCACACGCATCGTCCCAAGCACCGCAGCCATGGCGCTCCCAACCCGTCCAGCTAACATCGTTGCCGCTAAAACAGGCCCCAGTTCGCGGACCAAGGACATATTGATCACTGCCCCCAATCGCGTTTCCAAACCGATGTTTTTAAATTGATGGTAGCTCTGGATCGCAAGCACCATCCCAATGAACGTGCCGGTCAAAGCCACTACTGGCAGACTCAATACTCCTACCGCGTAAAAATTGGGCATGAGCGTTTCTCGCTTGGGACGCGCTCGAAACATCCAACCGAACATCTGAAAAGCAAAAAGGGAAATATCCCCTAAATGTGTAACTCCATGGATCACCACCGTCCCCCATACCGACGCCACGCGCTGCAAGCTGCTCGCGAGCCGACTAAAAGGAAAATTCGGATTTGAATACGGATCGGTGGCCATGCTTTTTTCCATCGGCTGTTAAGACGCGCAGCTTGAACCGACTTTGCCGAAAAAACAAGATGTTCCGGCGACTGATTCGCTAGCAAAGCGGGCTGCGAAATCGGCAAATTGGCTGCAACACGGCATTTCATTGAGAAATTTTTCGCTCCAATTAGACAAATGTGAGAGTTTCGCGCATCCTGGACCCTTGTATGCACCCCACAGCCTCTTTTTCCGAACAAGTAAGAGAAAGTGCCTTTTGCATCGCGGAAAGCGGAGCGGCGGCACTGACGGGACTCTACGACCTTACCTCGATGCGTTTGGTCCGTTTTTCCGTGACCATCACACGCAATCAGCACGATGCGGAAGACGCCGTCCAAGCTGCACTGGTGAAGGTCGTCGCCAATCCCAGACTGCTAAGCGGCGCGGAAAATCCATGGCCCTACTTGCTGCAAATGGTCCGAAACGAATCGCTCGTCATTCTACGAAGCAAACGTAGGAGGGCAATCGTTAGCAACTTAACCGACCTCCTAACCAAGAGAACGGTTGACGAACTGGAGCAAGAGGAATCCATTCGAGCAGT
>JANODW010000537.1:0-3489 GCA_031412875.1 Pirellula sp.
TCTGGCTGCGCTGGGGCGCGATCCTGCACGACATCGCCAAGCCGAAGACCAAGCGCTTCGAGGTCGGCCACGGCTGGACCTTCCACGGCCACGAGGACAAAGGTGCGCGCATGGTACCCACGATCTTCCGCCGGATGAAACTGCCGCTGGAAAATCGAACGCAGACAAATCTGGCATGGACAGAGTTGACGCAGACAGGGACTCGGCAGGCATAGTTCCTAGAATCCCAGTTCCCCAAGTGGCCGTTCCACCAGGAGCACTCTAGACACATTCCTTTTTCCTCCGATGTGGAATACTAAATCCGTAACAGGAATCGCCACTACCACTGATATCGGAATGCAAAGCCACTTCCACCGGAAGGTGATTCAGGCACGAGTTGCCAACCTCGCTTTCCAGTGTCTGACTGCTGCACCGCTGTTGCCGCAACGAATGCCATCGTCCAACCCATTCCAATCTGTGACGGATAGTGCGCGTTATCGTTAACTCGTGAAAGTGGACCCAGCGTAGAACCCAAATACCACAAAGTTTTTTTCCAAGGATTGTCGGTCATCTTAGCGGCAGTAATGAACGGTAAAGATGACATGAATGAGTGGCCACTGACCCCGTTGTTATCGCGAAATGGATGCCACTCCGATCCTTCGTTGGTCTCGTAGGGACGGGATCCTCCGGTAATCCTTTGCATGACGATGAGTGGTGGTGCGCCAACGAGGAAGCCTCGCATGGACCGCTCCCCCCAAGTTCCGAAATGTTCAAATGCCGGCGGTCCGTCTACGTACTCATTTGCTATCCAGGCGACACCCATGATCGGCAACGTATATACGCCGTTGCCCAGCTCTTTGTTGGCGTGCAGGAACTCAAACCAATCGTCGCTTGTGGCGCCCCGGACCGATGATTGAAAGTGTTTTTGAATCTGGACATCTGCATCTGAGTTGGCAATCGCAGCGCCAGCTCCAAATACCAATCCAAGCGCGAGCATCGAATCACGTGAATAAAAGTTCGACTGATCATTTGCAAGGCGCCCCCAGACACTCGGCTTCGCAGGCTCTCCAACAATAGACTCCAGGTCGATTGGCGAGTCTTTAAGTGACTGATGTTCGAAATAGCTCGAGGGAATAGAAGGTACCGCAGTATTGGACTCCGGTTCGACGGGCTTCAAAGATTGCCCCTCAGGAATCGCAGCCACGGAATCGAATGATAAAAATCGCAATTTCGGAATACTTGAATGGCCGGTGTCAACCGAATGCATGTCCGCAGGAACATATCGTTTCGGTAGATCGAACTTGGTTACTGCGTAAGAAAGGTGCTCGCGGGAGAATCTAGAAACACTCGCACAACCAGCGAGCATGCTCATGATTATGATCAAATTGAGTGATTTGCTGAACAAGTTGCAATCCAGTGGCCATTCGCAAATCCTTGCATTCCAAAACCGCTGGCTCTTGGATACATTTTGAGAGGTTTTGCCACAAGTCCAGCCAATACGAAAGTCACAATCTAGGTAGTTCTGGCGATTTTGGGCTCTGTCTGCTGTCTCAACGCTTGCTGATTCGAAACTTCATGGCTACCCCAACTGTGAAAATGGCCTCGACTGCTGCTGGCTTATCAACCACACGGTCAGCTCGTTAGGTGTGACGGGTGGATGCGACCGAATTCCCGGGATAAGATTTAGGGGCAACGATTCTCGCGAAGATATCGAAACCAATCCAGGCTTCCTTTAAGGTCTCACTCAAAATTATGGTGTTTGAAAAATCGACTGAGGCTTTGCTTCCGACCCAACGATACTACACGCGAATTGTTGGCAGCATTGCAACTACTTTGTTCATTGTTGTTTTTTCCCTAACAATGGGGAGCGCGGGCTACGTTTACTTTGGTGGTTTGGATTGGTTGGACGCGCTTTTGAATGCCGCGATGATTTTGACAGGCATGGGCCCTGTGGATCGAATGACTACTATCTCAGGCAAGTTGTTTGCAACCTTCTACGCGCTCTACAGCGGGATCGCTTTTTTGTCGATGATGGCCATTCTACTCGCCCCAATACTTCACCGATTTTTGCACCGATTTCATTTGGAAGAAGACTAATGATTCATTGCTAAATCATGATGCCAAAACGAAATCACAGAGGGCTAGTTGCCACTTTCGCAAGCACTCGAACCAACCGATGCAACACGATTAGACCAGCCGGTTTTCGATTCAGGTCGCTATCAAAGCCTAGCGCTGCCTCAAGAAGTTGCATTGCCGTGGCCATCGCATGCGCCACCACCTTGCTTCTAATGGAACAGTCTTTGAGATCCCCAGATTGGTTGGCTGGATGCAATGCTAGCTCATCCACTGTGGAAGCGTCGTTGCCAGCAGGGAAACGGGTTAACGATAGAAGTCGATCCAGTGTACCGTAATCGATTTTGGTTTATCCTCAAGAAGTACTTTAGGCAACTGCATCTCAAAGTAGCCATCCTTCGACGGAATTGTCTTGGCGGGTTTGCCGTCGGCGCCAACCATACGAATCTCCATCCAAAACTGACTTTTAGCGTCCAGCAGCGAGTCCTCCTTTTGGTCTTTCCAAAGACGCACTTTGCCGTCCGGAGTTGACACCGACGCTTCGAGCTTCACCTTTTCGTCCGAAATGATCAATTTCTCCAGTCCGGTCAAGTGAAGACGAAGCACCACGGCTTCCGGCCATTTTTCGTCGGCTCGCTCAATATCAACCTTGCTGATTCCGAAGGGGCTATAGATCGAAAATACGACTTTGTCCTTCTCAGCTTCCACTACCACTCGGTCGTTGTCCCGCTTCGTCGTGATCTTAAAAGCTGGAGTGTGGTCTCTATTGCTGATTGTCGCCACAACCGCAAGTGCGAACAAGATTATGATAGAGCCGTAATTCATAGTTGCGCCTTGGTGATCTGTCTAAACGTCAAGTTGATCCGCTCACCGACAGCTTCCCTCGTCTTCGGAATTTCGTGCTTCCAGAATTGCTGCATGGTCTGGGCCATGATGATTAGTGTGCCGTGGCCTACGGGAAAACTCATTGTCTCTTTCGTGTTGTTGTGCTTAATGCGAAACGTGCGGGTCGCTCCCAGGGATAACGAGCCGATCACGTTACCCATCTCCGGCTCGTCATCGGCGTGCATCTATTCCCTCGCGGTATCCGGTGAAGGCTACATTGCTTGTGTGGACTTCTGGAAATTGTTGACTGTACTAAACTTCCATTTTACCCCACGTATGGCAAATTGCGACCAAACTCTCACTATCAATCGGTTTGGAGGCATAAGCATCGAAACCTACGTTCAAACACTTCTGTAGTTCGTCACTCATTGCATGGGCGGTCAACGCAATGATCGGTAAACGCGAACCTTTCGCGACCAAAATTTTCGCCAACGAATAGCCGTCAATTTCCGGCATTTGAATGTCACTTACAATCAGATTGAAGGGTTGAGGTCGAAGAAGTTCGCCGTCAATCGTTCCATCACCAGTGAGCATACCGATCGCAATTTTTCC
>JANODW010000538.1:0-2682 GCA_031412875.1 Pirellula sp.
TTAACTTGGAGCCCGGCGCGGACGCGGAAACGACGATGATTGTTACTTTGACACCGCGGATCCTGCCCCGTTGAGCGGAATTATTCGTCGCGCAGCCCGAGGCGTGCGAGCCATTTCCCTCGGCTACCGGCTTTGGTTGCCTTTTTCTCTTCTTCGGTTTGGGGAATATTGTTGTCGTCGTAGTTTCTGGTTTTTTCTTGCAGCTCGAGTCGTTCGCGAGCCAGCTTGGCCCGTTCCATCGACATTTCGATTTCCGCTTGACGTTGCTTTTGTTCCCAGTCTTCGCGAAGTTCTTTCAGTCGGAGCCGTTCCGAAACAATGAGCGCGTCGGATTCGATCATTTCGGCTACAGCGGAAACTCCGATAGACATACCTTCGTGGGCGATGGACTGTTGTTCGATGAGGGCTTTTAGGTCCGCGATCTCTTCATCGCGTCTTTGGATTTCCGATGTGGTTTGCTCAATGACCTTTTCAATTTCGAGAACTTTGCGAGGATCGCAGGGTGTTTCCGCATGCGTTTCCGCTTCAAGCTGTTGCAGGAGGGCTTCTTTGCGTTGCTCCCAAGTCAGCGTTTCGCTTTTGTGATTGCTGGACACATTTTGAAATTTTGCAAGACGCGAGCCGAGATCGTTGCTTTGCATCCTGAGTTCGACCGCTTCGTGCCGAGCTTCAAGCAATTGGCTACGCAGTTGTTCGATTTGGATTCTGAGTTCGGAATCCTCAGCGTGAGGTTTGCTGTTTTGAGCCCGGGCCTCTTTGAGTTCGCTTTGTAGGAACTGCAATTGATCGTTCAGTTGGGAGACTTCTAAGCCGAGTTCGGTCTCGCGCGCATCGGTTTTCTCAAGGACACGCTGAGCGATCGTCTTGAGTTCGGCTTGTGTCTGTCCCTCCTCAACCGCTTCGGATTCGATGAAGGAGAGCAGTTCCTGGTACTCTTGCCGCGCGTGCAACAGCAAGGTTGTGGTTTTACGGTTTTCCTCTTGGGCGGCGATGAGTTGGTTTTCCAACTCCTCGATGCGATTGGAACCGGCATCGCTGTTAGAGGATAGTCTGTTTTCGGCGGTCCCGATCGCTTGTTGGAGCTGTGCTCGCAGGGACTCGATTTCCACGCTTTCTCGTTCGAGCGATCGCGAGCGTTCGATGAGCTCATTGAGTTTGGCATCGACTGCTTGCGACCAAGCGAGTTCGGTATCGACACTGGTTCCGCGATGAGAACTAATAGGTGCATCGACTGGGGTTACCGACTCTTGACGGTTCGTTAAGTGGCGAGAATAGGTGGATTTCGGTTTGACGATTTCTTTTTTTGCGGAAGCATCGCATTCCGATGGGAGTTGGACCGGAGGGTTTGTCGGAGCGAGGTTTGTTGGCGGGCTTGCGGGCAGCGATGCTGGAGGTGGGGCGGGCTGGGAAGCGGTATCATCGTGCAGCGAATGAGCCAAGGCGTCGACGGCTTCGATCGCCTCGACGGCGCGGACAGCCACCTTGTCAGGAATCGTGACCGACACTTGAGATTTGGCGGTTTGGGATTTGACTTCGATGGGTCGAACGCGGGGTACCACGACCGCGACGTTCTCGACGCGAGAGTTAGCCGAAGAGACGCATTGACTATTTACCGATAGATTGGCAGATCTATTTTTGTTCCTGCCGTTTCTTCGAGATTGTGAATGCCTGTCGTTGGCCATTGCAGTGGTGACTGATAAAATGGGTGGAAATGAAGGTGACATCCATCGCAGGGATCAATGGAATAAATAGGTCGTGATCGGATCGCTGGGTTGCAGCCGAGACCAGTTACGTCGATTTAGGGAAATTGCGGTATCGGTCGTATCGATCCTGCGCTTTGTAACGCTTACCGAAGAAGAATAAGGCTATGGCACGTGTGAGACCTGGAGAATCGGACGAAGTGCAGACGTTTGAGTCTGCGATGACGCAATTGGAGCAAATCGTTCGCAAGCTCGAGGGGAATTCGCTGGGTTTGGAATCTTCGTTGGCAGAGTATGCGAAAGCAGTTGAATACGTGCGTTTCTGTCAGAGCCAATTGACGGGTGCTCGAAGAAAGATTGAAAAACTTCGCGGCTTGACTGGCCGGGGGGAGGCGGTCACGGAAACTTGGGAGGATGACGAAGAAGTTTGATGCAGAATGCGTCGAACCAACGGAGCGTGCCGTTTCCGCAGGTAGAATTGCGAGTAGTGGAGGCTGCTTTTTTTGGCAGAAACGCCTACAATGAAAAAACTGTTATGTTTGGCGAGCAAAAGAAATCGGTTTGCGAGCCTTCAATCGAGTGCATTGGAACTCCATTTTAATTGTGCAAATCTCGAACGACTCATCTCCTGGAACCTCGGCGTTGCTCGGCCGTTGGAAATCACTCACCGTTGAGGTCGACGCGAAATTGGAGAATTGTTTGGACCGCCTTTCCAAAGGTTGCCCGGGCATTTTGCGCGACGCCATGCGATACTCCCTCCTTTCTCCAGGGAAACGGCTTCGACCGATTCTATGCTTGCTCGGCTCAGAAGCCTTGGAGGGGACGTGCGCGATGGCGATGGCCAACGCTGCCGCGGTGGAGATGATCCATTGTTATTCGTTGATTCACGACGATTTGCCGGCCATGGACGATGATGACTTGAGACGCGGTCGGCCCACATGCCACATGCAATTCGACGAGGCAACCGCAATTTTGGCGGGGG